>JAYPAW010000037.1:3532-7744 GCA_038123915.1 Opitutales bacterium | reverse complement strand
GAGCAAAGGGAATTTTTCATATTGCTGCTCGAGGTTCCATCATCAATGAAGGTGGATTTCTCGCTAAAATGTTCCCCCCACCTTCACCGGAACAATGCTTGGTGCAAGTCTTAGTCCCCGATTCAGAAAAGCAAAGATTTACTGACATTGCCATAGCTACTGCTCGGTTAGACAAAATGGGGTCTGGAGCAATTTTCAGTATTTCGTGTCAGAGTGCTCAATTCACAAACCATTTCCCTTTAACCGCGGGAAATGATGACTCATCTCATACATCCAGTGGCGATGCACTTGAAGCAATTTGTTGTATTTGCGAAAAAGGAGTCGCAGAGGATATCGCGCAAGCAGCCCTTAGTGCGGGTGCCCCTGGTCCTACAGTTACCTTTGGTGAGGGAGGTGGAATTAGAGATAAAATTCCATTGCTTCGCATGACCAAAGGTCCGGAAAAAGAATTTGTTTGGTGTGTGGTTGATCGTGCTGAATCAAATGATGTCTTCACTAATATGGCTCGGGCGGGTAGAATTACTGAACCTGGAAGAGGTTTTATGTACTCAATCCCGGTTTCCGATGGTCTAATTAATGTCAGTAGTACCGTATCGAGCTCCACTCATGGAGCAAGTATGGAACAAGTCATTTCAGTTATAGACGAATTGAAAGGGTCCAAAGATTGGAGAAGTTCAGGCGATAATAAATCTGCTTCCTTGAATACTACATTTCTTAAGGATCTTATCGGGCTTTATTGCGTTGTACCACGCGACTACTACAGCGATGTCTATGATTCTATTTTAGAAGCTGGTGCTCCTGGAGTTAGTACTAACTTTGGTGTCATGGGGGATCAAAGTGGTTCAGATGGAGAAACCTGCAATGAAGAATGGGCTTTGGTTTATACATCCTTGGCTCCCTCTTCCGTTGAATCCGTAATGGAGAAGGTCTCCGCAAAATTACAATCTATTGATTTAGATCGGTATGCTTTTTACACTCTTCCTATTCCCAAAGCTCTTACCTATCTAGGAGGTTAAATCACCGTAACTTTATTAATAGCATGTTCAGCTCTCAGCTGAATTGCATTTTTTAATCTTTGTTTATTTTAAGGGCAGACCATTCACCCATTTCTCTTTGAGAGAAACTAGCCTCACAATCTGAGGCTAGGTATCGAAATTTTTCAGTTACTTGATTTATTTCTTTGGTCAAGATACCAGAAAGCACAATTGTAGCGTGCTCTTTCGTAAGGCTCATGATAACTTCAGCATAAGTAATCAGAATGTCTGCTTGGATATTTGCCATGACAAAGTCAAATTTATCAGGCTTTGAAGTAAGTTGATTAAGATCTTTGGTTTGAAAGGCTATGGATTCCTTTAGATTGTTCAGTAGAGCGTTATCACCTGAGATACGGACCGCATCTGGGTCGTTATCAATTCCTAAAACATTTTGAAAACCGATTGATTTAGCTACTAACGATAGAATTCCTGACCCACAACCAAGGTCGATAAAATCATTTTGAGAACATCCGTTGCGTACGCTTTCAATTAAAAATTCAAGACACATACGGGTTGATTCATGATTTCCGGTGCCAAAAGCCATCCCGGGGTCTAAGTAAATGTTTACATCACCAGGTTCACCTTGATAGGAGGCTTTTTCCCAAGTAGGCACAAGATTAACACCCATGTAACTCCATGGTCTAAAATGTGCTTTATATGCCTCCTTCCAATCCTGATCCTGAATCAATGTCGAGGTGAATGAAAATTGCACTTGCTGATCGAGTGCAGTAGTTAACTTGCTCTGTTGGATATTAATTTCTTTTTCGGATGAGAAATAGCCTGTAAGAGTGCCATTTCCATTGATATGGTTTACTTCTAGCACCCAAGGAGATGGAGCTTCTTCGTAAAGAAATACTTCTAAAAGTTCAACTTGTTCAGGATGAATCTTTGATGAGATTTTTAGAAGTGAATTGTCCATTTTAATTAAACTGCATGGCAAGTTGAGCAATAACAGAAGGTAAAAGCATATGCTCAGCTGCATGCACTTTTGCGGAGACTGACTCTAATGTATCCCCTGGCATGATTCTTACCGGAGATTGTGCAATAATTTCTCCGGAATCTAGGACCGGAGAAACCCAATGAACAGTGCAACCTGTAATTTTTACTCCCGCATCCCACGCTTGCTTGATCGCGTCTAAGCCCCGGAAGCTAGGTAACAAACTAGGATGTAAATTGATAATTTTGCCGTCAAATGAATTAATAAATTGAGTGCTCAGCACTTTCATGAATCCGGCGAGAACGATTAAATCGGGATTAAAACTTCTAATTTCCTTAATCCAAGCTTCATCTATTTCCTTATTTTTAAAACTGTATGGTCCTAGAAATAGGCTTTGGACGGATGCACTTCTAGCGATCTTTAAAATACCACTATTTTCTACATCTGAGCAAACAGCAACGATCTCTGCAGAGTGTAGTAGGTTTGATGCAGCCGCTTCAAGTACGGCTTGACAGTTCGAGCCTTGTCCGGAACCTAAAATTATAATTCGCATAGATCTAGGATGGATCAGGTTTTAAATTCTGGATCAATTCTATGTGTGAAGTTGTACTCAAACCCTTTATAAATGGAACAAAACAAATTTTTGCCCCAACTTGATCGAGGGCATCCTTTTCTTTTCTATTAAGAGTGTCTAGGGAGTAGTCTCCAGATTTAACATATATGTCTGGTCTTATCTTGAGGATTTCTTCGGATAGGTCAGAATGTTCGAATAGAAAAACAAGTGAGACAAAGCGGAGTGAGCTTAAAATGTATGCTCTGTCAGATTGGGAGTAAACGGGACGGTTTGGGCCTTTGAGTGATCGCACACTAGAATCTGAATTAAGTGCAACCCAAAGCTCATCTCCTAATTTAGATGCTTCCTCTAATGCATGAACATGTCCAGAGTGAAGAAGATCAAAACAACCGTTTGTGAGGACAATTTTTGAGTGACTACCAATTTTTTTTTCTCTCAGTTGACTTGCATCTTCCAAGCTACAAATGCTTTTAGTGAAGGACTTAGTTACAGTCACCCTCAGCTATCTCCTTCAAAAAACCTCTTCGCTTTATCAAGTAAGCTAGAATCGGCCCCCAAATCCTCTTCTCCACAGGCTAAACCAAATTCAACCAGTTTCTGTTTTTGTTCTTTGGTTAGATTTTGGGGAACTTCGATCACGGTTTTAATGTATAAATCTCCTTTGTGAGAAGGAGCACGCAAATTTGGCATACCTTTGTCTTTAATGCGAAAGGTTTTATTTGAAGGGGTACCTGGTGGAATTTTAAGAGTCACCTTGCCATCGAGGGTGGGGGCGTCGATGGTTCCACCTAGGGTTGATAAAGTAAATGGAATTTGAATTTCATGAAAAAGATCATCCTCATCACGCTCAAAAAGGTCATGTGCTTTAACCTGAACATCCACATACAGATCTCCAAATGGACCATTTCTTGGACCCGCATCTCCTCTTCCTCTCGAACATAATCTTGAGCTGTCATTAATCCCAGCAGGAATCTTAACTTTTACAGAATCACTAGCTTTGGATCTTCCTTGCCCATTACAGTCTTTGCAGGGGTTTTCTATGGTAACGCCAGAACCATTGCAGCTAGGACAAGTTCTTCGGATACTAATAAATCCCTGATTTGAGGCAACTTGGCCAACACCTCCACAGGTATGGCACATGCTTTTAGAGGATTTATCAGAGGATCCCGATCCATCACATTTTGAACATTCTTTGTGCCTAGAATACTTAATTTCCTTTTCAACCCCTTTGGATGCTTGTTCTAGAGAGATAGAGACGGAAACTCTCAAATCATTTCCACGCAAACCCTCAGGTGAGCCACTCGATCCTCCACCTCCAAAAAAGTCTTCAAAAATACTCCCAAATCCACCGGAATTACCCCCGCCAAAAACATCTTTAAATAAATCAAAAGGATCTACTCCACCCGATGAATAACCTCCACGAAAAGCATCATGACCGAATTGATCATACTTTGCACGTTTTTCTGGGTCTTTTAAGATATCGAAAGCCGCAGATATTTCTTTGAATTTTTCTTCTGCTTCTTTATCTCCAGGGTTTTTATCAGGATGATACTGAATAGCTAGCTTGCGATACGCTTTCTTGATTTCCGAATCAGATGCATCTCTGCTTACACCTAAAACTTGGTAATAGTCACTATTTGCCATGAGAATTGATAGGATTAGTGAAT
>JAYPAW010000037.1:0-3432 GCA_038123915.1 Opitutales bacterium | reverse complement strand
ATTGCCATATTAAATCCATTGACGATAGGACCATCTGGGTCTGCCTTGATGGCTTCTTCCATACCCATTTTAAAGGCATCAATAACAGGCAGTAAATCTTCAATAAGTTGTTGTCTTGCTCGCTTGATAGATTCTTCCCTGTCACGGATAGATCTCTTCTTGAGATTTTCCAGATCAGCGAAGGTTCTTAGGTATTTTGTCTGCAAATCTTCATTTTTACTGTAGGCTTCGCTGAGTCGTTTCTCAATACTTGCGGAACCATTGCTTGCATTTTCTTCTGAATCCTGAATGGGATCTATTTTATCAGGATTTTCATCATCCGTTACAGGTTCTGTGGATTCTTCTTTGTTATTCATTTTAAAACAATTGAGTCAAAAGCTGTTAAATAAATGCCTGCATGAAATCTAGGTCAACATGAATGGCAGAAATCGAAAACTTGGAGAATTAACCGTTGGTAGCATTGAAAAAGTTATCAGTTACCAAGACATCACATTCATTGTCAGATGAAATGCTGCAAGCTTCACAGTAAGGAGATAAACCAAGTTGACCGGAGGCCAAATGGGTACCGCCAATTTTTATGGAAGAGCCTAATGGGTTAAGAAGTATACACTGTTTGTTTTGACTTTTTAAACTAATTGAAGGACCTGGTTTTAGCTTAAATTTTCTGATACGAAAATGTTCGCAGTCAGCGAGTACTAGTTCTGGGGTTTGATTGGGTTCGATCAAGTGTGCGTTAAAATCATTGAAATCAATACACTTAAGCGATTCCTCTACATGTAGATTTCTCGATTTACCAAATTGGTCTTTCCTTCCCCAATCATAAACTCGGTAGGTCGTATCCGAATTTTGCTGGATTTCTAAAATTAGATTACCAGCATCAATTGCATGCATACGGCCACTTTCAACTAAAACGGAACTACCTGCACGAGAGTTTAGGCGATTGCAAACAAGTTCGAGTTCTTCATTTTCTAGTGCCTGGAGAAAGTCTTGCTTAGTTGTTCCATTTTTAAGACCTAAGAATAAACCTGCCTCTTCACTCGCACTCAGGATATACCAATTTTCAGTCTTGGGTTCACCACCCAAGGATGAAGCAATAGAAGAGGGTGGGTGGACTTGCAGGCTCAATCGATCAGTACAATCAAGCCATTTAACCAAGATAGGGAACCGTCTATGTTTGTCCCAACCCGGACCCATAATTTCTTCTGAATTTGATTCTAGCAAATTTCTAATTGAATTTGAACTAGTTTGAGGATGAGTGATCAGCGATTCGCAACCTTCACGATCCACGAGATCCCATGCTTCCCCAATCTTCTGATTTGAAGGAATTTTACGAGATAAGATCTCTTTCAGGGACTGTCCTCCCCAAACTCTTTCAAAATAATGAGGTTCAAACTTGAAAATCATTCTCTTTTATAGTTTCAATAAGCTAGTATGTGTGGTGGAAAATATATAGCGTTCGTACGCTATCTTTAATCGGGTGGCAAACGTATCTGATAAAGCAGGTAAAGAAAGTGGCTTGGCTCAGCTTTCTCCTGTGAAAAGAGTGGGTTGGGGGCTTTTTTTTGCTCTGCTTAGCTTGTTTATTTTAATTTCTCTACTGGATTACGACCCATCTAATTATCATGCATACCCACCGGAGGGAGATGCTCCACTTCTGGGGAAAGTTGGCATAGAGATCGGAAGGTTTACTTTCGCTTTACTTGGCTTGTCTGCTTGGTTCCTGCCATGGTTTTTTGGCGTATGCTCATGGCTTTTTCTGACCCCAACCAATAAGGCAACAAAATACCAAAAGCTTATCCCTTTACCTTTTATTCTTACAGCCGTTTCCATCATGGCAAATTTGAGAGATTTTCACTCGATCCAGTCGAGTGGATTTCCTTTTCTGAATCAACTTGCGTTTGAGCATGGGGCAGGTGGAAGCCTTGGTGCTTGGCTCTATTCAGGTATGCCTTTGATGGAGAAAACTCAATTAGCTTCGGGTGGTATCTTAAGAATTTGGATAGGAGAGGCAGGGTCTTGGCTATTGGCTTCTATTCTTCTCTTAACATCCTTGGCTGTCCATTTTTCATTCGGTTCTGCAAAGCTTTCAAGATGCAAAGAATTACTTTTAAAATTCGGTAATATTTTCCGAAGAGATTCTCAAGAGGACAAAAAGAATATTCCTCAAGATCCAATAAAAAAGAATTTAGTTAAAGACTCGGAAGAGCAAGTGAAGAAACCTCTTTTTAAATCATTATTTAGTAAGGATAAGCCTAAAAAGAGTGATGACCTGTTATTTGGTGATGTGTCCTCAATGGAAAGTGAATTTAGGGAAATTCAATCTGGCTCCATAGAGGAAAGCCGTGGGATTGAAAAAACTAAATTACCACTTACTGGGAAAACAAAAGTTGCTACTGAAGAGAAAGCAAAGCCCAAAGAGGATTTGCCTGAGTCACCAAAGGTTTCCCCCGCCGAAGTTCCTGAAAGCTCTTCAGAAGTTAACTTGGATGATGGTTTTAAGGTCGTAAGAGCTGAAAAGACCGAGAAATCGACCGATCTATTTCCTGAACGCAAGGGCGATTACCACTTTCCTACCTTAGATCTACTCATGGAACCTCCCGAAGTAAGCTCGGGAGGAGATGAAGATCATATGATCAAGGCCAAAAGATTAAAGGAAACCCTTTCAGAATTTAAAATTGATGTAGAACTGGGTGAAGTTCACACCGGTCCGGTGATTACTCGATATGATATTCACCCTGCGGCTGGAGTGCGTGTAGAAAAGATTGCTAATTTAGACAAGAATTTGGCAATGGCTTTAAGGGCAGAAAGCGTGCGTATTTTGGCCCCTGTTCCAGGGAAAGGCTGTGTGGGTGTAGAAGTACCGAATGATATGGCTGCCCCCGTATGTCTCAAGGAAATCCTGGAGTCCAAAGCCTGGGCGGATGCAAACGCAGAAATTCCAATTGTTTTGGGGAAGGAGGCTAGTGGTAAACCTTTGGTGGCAGATCTTACGAAAATGCCACACTTATTGGTGGCCGGTTCAACAGGTTCAGGTAAAACGGTTTGTATAAACGCAATCATTGCCTCCCTCTGCTATCATTCCAGTCCTGAGGATGTTAGGTTTATTATGGTCGATCCTAAAATTGTAGAAATGAAGGTTTACAATGATCTGCCACATATGCTTATCCCAGTCGTCACTGAGCCCAAAAAAGTGCCGGGAGCTCTTAAATGGCTTCTGGTGGAAATGGAGCGCCGTTACCAAATATTTTCAAAAGTAGGGGTTAGAAACATCGCTGGCTTCAATGCGAAAATCCTGAAAGACAAGGAGGAAAAGGAGAAAGCTCAATTATTGGACGCTGAAATGACGGCGGAGGAACGAGCTGCTTTATCTTCGATTCAAGTTCCACGGGATGACGATGCTCTCGAAATTCCTGAAAATAAATTACCTTATAT
>JAYPAW010000036.1:6721-7958 GCA_038123915.1 Opitutales bacterium | reverse complement strand
CGTTTCTTGGGGTCGCAGCGCTGTTGCATCACCTTCGGCAGGCTCATGCTAATCCCTTTCAATGCACTTTTCATCGCCTGGTTGTTCATGCTTGCCTGTGACATTTGAGGGGGAGCTGCTTCAACGACTGGTGCGAGGTCTTTAACATCCAGTTCATTAAAATCGGGCAAAGCAATTTCGGAAATGGTCGTAGTTTTGAATTCAGATTTGGAAGAAGGCGTGGCTTTTTTCTGACGCTGCATCAGCTTCTGCATTTGTTTTTGCACTTGCTGCTGTTGTTGGGCTGCGGGTGGACCAGCTTCCCCAAAATCAGAATCTCCCTCTTCCCCTACATGTACGACAATGGTCCACGCGAGCATGAACCCAATAATACCCACGATGATTCCAAGAGAGAGCAGAAGACTATTGAGCAACCTGTACTCTCGAAGATATTTACCAAACGCACCTTCGGTGGGAGGTACTTCACTTACAGAAGTCGAATCCTCTTCCATTTCAAAATCGGTATCTTCTTCGTATTCGGCTTCTTCTTGGTTTTCAGGGTCTTCGTCCATAATCATTTGGCAGGTAGGGAATTTACGAATTTAACTTATCGATACAGAACAGATAAGGTCAAGCAAGCACAGAAGAGAAGGCTCGAAGAAGAATGTGTGTAAAAACTTTGATTTTAGTACCTGAACCCATTGACTTTTGAAAACAGTTTATCAGGTTTTAAGGAATGGTTTCGGCAACTTTAAGAGTTATGGGCATCCTACTATTTGGATTACAGGTCCCCTTCCAAACGACTCTTTTCTCGGAAGAAGTGCTGGAATACCCAAAGATCTTCAGCACAAGTACGGGAAGCTATCAATTTGGCCCAATAGACATCGATCAAAAGAATAGAGAATTTTCATTTCCTGCGGTTTGCAACCAAACGAGCGGGTTGGTGGAGTATGCGTTGGTCCATGAGGATGGAAAAACTCATGAGTCTCTCTTTCGAACTCAGGTCAGCCCAAAGCTGATTCATGCCTCTTTACTTCTACTCAAGGAAAAGCCTCAACCTGCTTTTTTTAAATTTGTTGAGGAAAATTCCTCGAAACTCATACAAATGCCGGAAATTGAAATCATGGTCGAATGGGAACATAATGGTTCCAATCACAAAACTTCGATTAACTCTATGGTACTCAATCAAACCGATAACCGGGAGTTAAGTGAAAGTGCTTTTGTATTTACTGGATCCAAAGTGGTGGAGGGAACCTAC
>JAYPAW010000036.1:0-6621 GCA_038123915.1 Opitutales bacterium | reverse complement strand
GCGTCTCCCAACCAATCCCTGAAATTGGAAATTGAGCGTTCATTGGACAAAGGTTTGCAATGGATCATTCAGGAACAGAATAACACCGATGGATATTGGGGAAGCCCTCAATATCCGGCGCTCACTGCCTTGGTGCTTCGTGCAACCCTTGGGCATCCCTCCGAAAAAGAGATTCAAAAATATAAAGATCAGGTTTCTTTGGGATACCAGTTTTTGAGGTCTAAAGTACAGTCCGATGGAGGGATCTATGGTAAGGGGTTGGCTTCCTACAACACCTCGATCAGTTTGATGGCCTTTCTTCAACTCAATAAGCCTTCCGATGAGCAGATCATTCGCTCGGCCCGAAAGTTTTTGGTCAACCAACAATCGGATTTCGATCAGAAAGGAAAGCCCGATAACCTGTTTGATGGTGGTATAGGGTATGGGTCGACCTGGGCACATTCTGACTTATCCAATACTCATCTGGCGATGGAGGCTCTTTATTACGCCAAAAAGAAGCTGAAGAAGAAAGAAGAGGATCAGGCAGACCTAGACTGGGAGGCGGCTATCCAATTTGTTTCCAAGTGTCAAAATTTGCCAAGTAGCAATCCACAAGACTGGGTAAGCTCTCATCCGGAGGACCAGGGAGGTTTTGTTTACTTTCCCGGGCATAGTATGGCAGAGGATCGGGTCGATGAAAATGGATCCAAATCTTTACGGTCTTACGGAAGCATGAGCTATGCGGGATTATTAAGTTTTATCTATGCAGAAATGGATGCTTCGGATCCGCGCGTACTTGCTGTACAAGACTGGTTAAATCAAAATTATCAAATCGATGAAAACCCAGGTATGGGGAAACAGGGTCTTTTTTATTACTACCATACGATGTCCAAAGCTCTCACTCTTGCTGGGGTAGATCAAATTCAAGCGAGGGGTGGGGAAGCTAAAGATTGGAAGACCGAACTAACAGTCGCCTTGCTTGATTCACAAAACAACGACGGATTTTGGGTAAACGAGTCTGGGCGTTGGTGGGAAAAAGACCCCATTCTCGTTTCGTGCTACGCGATGTTGGCTTTAGAGCGGATTTATTATGCTCTCTAAGTTATTTGCGAGTAGTCTTTTATCCTGGATTTGGATGACCTGCCTGGGTCATGCAGCCCCAAATCAATTTCCTGAATCCCCGAATTTTACCAACCTATCTGAGCCAGGCTTTTTTGCCGGACTTGCGGTAGGAGACAGCCGGGAGGTTGTCTTACAAAAGCTTCAAAGCAAGGGGTACCTGGGGTATAAGGAGCTCCAATCCAATCTGATTAAGTCTCCCATCCGCTGGGATGGTCATGCCTATGAATTAACCTGTAAATTTGAGGAGGACCGTCTAACCCTGTGTCTCATTCAGGGAGAAGCTGGCTGGCAGGAATTCTTCTATGAGGACATTGTTAAACCCCAATGGAATGATCTTCGCAAACGGGTGATTCAGATCTATGGTGCACCCAGTAAGTCCACTGAGTATCCTGATTTGTATGAGGTGCCTTTAAACGATGAAGGGGGCTTGGTCACCGATCACTGGGAACTGGAGGACCGCACAATTATCCTCTGTTTGCATGCCTATTCAAAGCAGGATTGTTGTACCCGTCAGGTACTCGACTTTTCTTGCTGTACCTTATTGATTCAGCCAAAGTAAGGATAAGGTTGGATAAACCTTTGGTATTATTTTTGTTTTTCGTAACATATGGGTATTTTTTCAAAGTTTAAAAAAGGGCTCAGTAAGGGCTCTGAACTTTTACTGGGTGCGATCGATCGGGTGTCGGGCCGAGGTTCTTTATCCGAAGATGATCTTCTCGATTTGGAAGAAGCTTTTTATTCGTGCGATTTTGGTCCAGAAACAACTGACGATATCCTGGCTCAGGTACATTCGGCTCACCGGAACAACAAAGACCTTCGTGGGGAGGATGTTCGCCAGATTGCCCGTACCGTTTTGTCCAAGGTTTTGGAAGGTTCAGAGGGAAGGCTTGAAGCCACCGAAAATAAACCTGAGGTCATTTGCCTGATTGGTGTGAATGGCTCGGGCAAGACGACCACCACCGCAAAACTCGGTCATCATTTCACTCAGGATAATAAAACTGTACTCTTAGGGGCATGTGATACTTTTCGGGCGGCGGCCACCGAGCAATTAAAAGCGTGGGCAACCCGATTACACTTGGATTTGGTTTCCGGGCATCATGGTGCGGATGCGGCGGCGGTTGCCTATGATGCATATTCCTCTGCTCATTCAAAAAGTTGTGATTATTTACTCCTAGACACAGCGGGCCGCCTGCATGTCAAAGATCATTTAATGGATGAACTCTCGAAACTTAAGCGGGTTTTGCAAAAAAGAGAACCGGCTTGCCCCCAGCACTCTTGGTTGGTGATTGATGGATCAACCGGTACAAATGGAGTCGCTCAAGCCAAGATTTTTCATGAGAAGTTTGGACTCACTGGATTAGTGGTTACCAAGCTGGATGGAACCTCCAAAGGTGGGGCCCTGGTATCGATTTATCGCGAGCTTAAGTTACCTGTTTATTTTCTTGGCTTAGGCGAGCAACCAGATGATTTACAACCTTTTTCAATCTCAGCGTACTTGGACTCTTTACTCCCTGAATTTGCGCAAAGTAAGGAACCGGTTGCATAAATTTTACCATGAATCAAATCAGCAGCCTTCAGGTTAATTTGGGTGATCGAAGTTACCCAATCCATATTGGGACTGATTTGGCTACCGAGGTGGCACAATCTGTTTCGAATCTATTAGCAGAAGGGAGAAAAGGCATTGTTCTGATAGATCAAAACTTTTGTGATGCCCAGCCGGAGTTTTCTCAGAAGATCAGCCTATCCTTACCAACTCTAAAGGTACCATCTGGCGAAGGAAGTAAATCGGTTGAACAACTCAGTAGAGTCTGGGATTTTCTGGCTTCCGAAAAAATCGACCGAAGTGGTTTTCTTTTGGCAGTCGGTGGGGGCGTTGTGGGAGATCTTGGCGGGTTTGCCGCTGCCAGTTTTTTACGTGGAATTACTTTTTACCAAATCCCCACGACCCTCCTTGCGATGGTCGATAGTTCGGTGGGCGGAAAAACGGGAATCAATTTAAATGCTGGGAAAAATTTGGTTGGCTCTTTTCATCAGCCATCCTGTGTCTGGGCCGATCTTTCCTTGCTGGTTACCCTGCCACAACGAGAATTTTCTGCAGGTATGGCCGAAGTGATTAAATATGGGATGCTGGGGGATCGAAACCTGTTTTCTATCCTGGCAGATCGTGAAACACCTTTCAGCCCGCAGGATACAGATCTTGCTAGTTTAATTGAGCGATGCTGTGCCATTAAGGCCGATGTGGTGCAGGCAGATGAACGGGAATCGAATGAGGGCACTGGGGGCAGGGCACTTCTTAACCTCGGCCATACCTTTGGGCATGCGATTGAAAAAGTTGCCGGCTACGGGAGTTATCTTCATGGCGAGGCTGTGGCCATTGGTTTAGTCTGTGCCCTTCGTCTCTCAAAACTAATGGGTAAGTGTGCGTCTTTCCCGGAAGATAGCTTACTTAATCTTCTGCAATCTTATCAGCTTCCAGATCAATTACGGGAACCAATTCACTTGAAGGATTTAAGAACCGCGATGCATTCGGATAAAAAAGTGAATCGTGGAAAGTTACGCTTTGTGGTCATGGAAGAAGTCGGGGATGCATTTTGTTCATCTGAACCAACCATGGATCAGGTTGATCAGGTTTGGAGTTCGGTAGGGGCAGTCTGAGCATCCCTTCAAAACTTACCTGTTTACCATGATCGAGCAGGAACTGGTGGAAGCTTACTTTGAGAGTAATGGATTTTTGGTTCGTAAAGGATCCTCGTCGGTGGTTGCCCAAAAGAGTGGGGCGAAAAAAAGAACCGATATACTGCCCGTGATCACCGTAATGAACCCCAGGGTTTTTCAAAATGATTCATCCTTAAATGTGAGGCTTTTTTCTGCCGATCTTAAAAAAATAAGATCCGCACAAGTAGCGACCTTAGGTTGGGGGAATAGCTCTTTTTCCGTGGCTTCCCTGTCGAGCGATGTACAATTGCAGAAATTTTTTAAGATCGAGGTAGATGGTGCACGGATCGAGGAATGCTTTTCCTCTAACCCGGAATGGCAAGCTGGAGAATCTGCCGAATCTTTAAAGATTCTTGTGGTTCCTGCTCTTCCCCAGGGCATGGATAGATTACAAAAACTTATTGAACATTTTAAAAGCTATGGCCTCGATGGCGTCCTGACCTTGGGCTCCATTTTGGAAAATTTACTGAGGTTATCCAAACCATCCTTACAGTATGATGGACACCAAGTCCTGCAGACTTTACGGCTAGTCAAAGCATATGGATTATCCAAAGACCCGCAGTTGGAAATTTTTCAGGAAGATTAAACCAGAATTGATAGATCATGAGTTCCAAAAAAATTGATTCCACTGCGATCCTGGGCCAAGGCGTTGTTCTTGGAGAGGGCACGGTAATTGGACCCTACGCGGTGATTGAAGACGGGGCGGTGTTGGGAAGTCATTGTCATATTCAATCCCATGCGGTGATCAAGAAACACGCAGTCCTTGGTAATGGTGTGGAAGTGGGGCATTTTTCGGTAATAGGTGGAGATCCTCAGCACCTGTCTTTTGATCGGTCTTTGGCCTCTTTTGCAGAGGTGGGGAATAGAACGAGAATAGGGGAGGGGGTAACGATCCATCGGTCCATCGAATCAAATGGCAGGACTGTGGTTGGTGAAGACTGCTTTCTCATGGGTTACTCTCATGTGGCACACGATTGCATACTGGAAAACAAAGTAGTCCTGGCAAATGGTGCGTTGCTTGGCGGTCATGTTACGATTGGATCTGAGACTTTTATCGGCGGAGGAGCTGCGGTACATCAATTTGTTCGCATCGGCAATGGGGCCATGATTGGTGGTTTAGCCGAAATTTCTCTCGATATTCCTCCCCAGGTTTTGGTTTCTGGAAGAAATGAGATATCCGGATTAAACTTGATTGGTTTAAAAAGGCGTAAGGTTCCTGCGAACGAAATTTCTGAACTCAAAAAAGTGTACCGTAGTGTTTTTGAACATACCAATGTGAAGAAGGTTGCGAAGGAGATTATGGCTGGAAAGGATGCCCCTGAATCCTCCATCGGCTTAGACTTCCTGAACTTTTTCGAGGCCGGTACCCGCGGCTTTGCCAAGACGGGCAAGTACTCATAGTAAAGATCTCTTAAGGAATTGCTAATGGCTAAGGCTTGGATATTTTTGTTTGGTCTATGTTAACCGAAAAAGATTATTTGCAAGCCAATGAAAATTTGGTCCGGTTGACCCCTCGTGCTTCTGAAAAAGTTTTTCAATTAATGGAGAGGGAAAATGAAGGAGATTTTCTACGAATACGGATCACAGGTGGGGGATGTAATGGACTATCTTATAAAATGAAGTTTGTGGAGTCAGGAAAACCCAATGATTTATTTGTATTCACTGAAGGAGCCAAAGTTTTGGTAGACTCGAAAACCGCACTTTATTTAAGAGGAACCACGCTTGATTATTCGGATCAACTGGTGGCCGGCGGTTTTAAATTCTCCAACCCAAATGCGAAGGCAAGCTGTAGCTGCGGAGAGAGTTTCAACCTCTAAGCTAGCGAATAAAAACTTGCAATCGGTTGAAGGAGATAAGATAGGTGTCTTTTAATTATTACTTAAAATTCTTTATGCATAACCCTAACTAACCACATGGCACCTGCACCACGTGGTAAAAACAACAAGCGGTTTAACAATCGCAATTACATTAGAAAAAACGATAAGATCCGTGCCCGAGAAGTTCGTGTGATTGGATCAGATGGCGAGATGCTTGGAGTCATGCCTCCCGAGGAAGCGGTAAAGATAGCCAAAGCGGAAGGACTGGATTTAGTCGAGGTGGCAGCCAATGCACACCCTCCTGTTTGTAGAATTTTGGAGTTTGGTAAGTACAAATATGAACTTAGCAAAAACAAAAAGAACAAAGAGAAATCTGCTAAGCGCATCAAGGAAGCGAAATTCAGACCCAGAATTGAGGAGCATGATTATGTGACCAAGTTGCGTCGCTCTGAAAAGTTTCTTCACCAGGGAAATAAGCTCAAAATCACCCTGATGTTTCGCGGTCGTGAAATGGAGCATATCGATATTGGTATGGATGTGGTTAAGCGTGCTATCCAGGATTTATCTGGTGTGGGTCGCCCCGATGACGAGCCTAAGCTAAACGGCCGCTTTATCATGGTTAATCTTTCTCCTCTTCCACAAAATAAAAGAATTCTGAAGTATAACAGTGTGGAAGAAGCCGAGTCTGAAGTCGAAGAAGAAGACGATTCTGAAGATTTGGTGGAGGATCTGGCAGAAGAATAAATCGGGTCACCCCAACAAAAATGGGGATTAATTTTTTTGTTTTTGTAGCTTTGGGAGGTGCAGTGGGTTCTGTGCTCCGGGCACTGGTTTCCACTCTCTTAGTTACTCAATCTCAACTTGCTACCATCCTAGTAAATTTAGGAGGTGCTTTCCTTATTGGATTTTTAACCAAATGGGGATCTGGTTATGGAAGCGAAGAATTCTTTCGGGCTTTTTGGATACTCGGAATTTGTGGCGGTTTTAC
>JAYPAW010000035.1:0-8053 GCA_038123915.1 Opitutales bacterium | reverse complement strand
AGTTTTTTGACGGGTTCGTATGACATATAAAGGGCAACGATCACAGGAATAATCGCATCTAGATGGATCGAGGTTCGTGCAGCCTGAAAAATCGCAATCGAAATACCCGTTGCGGTAATAACTTCAATCAAAGGAGTGAGGATGTGAGAGTATTTTACCACCTTCATCCTCGCTGTGAGAAATTTTTCAGATTGAGTGGTGAATCGGTCGACTTCTCTGTCCTGTAAATTAAGGGAACGAATTTCTGAAGGGCCGGACAAGTTTTCGTTGAGCACAGAAGTAAGCCCACCTGTTCTCTGTTGTAAACTGAGAGCCTTGCTCATTAAAAGAATGCCCACCCGACGAATTGGGAACACACACAGCGGTATGGCCAATAAGCAAAAGAGTACAAAAGACATTCCCTCTCTCTGAACTGCCATCACGATGAGAGCCGCAATTGCACCTATGAATGTGATGGGTTGCCGAATTAGATCATTGCTAATACTTAAAACAGCACTCTGTAATTGAGCCGTGTCAGAGGTTGTCCTGGAGAGCAAGTCGCCTGATTGATATTTTTGAAAGAAGGAGAGGGGGAGTCTTTGGATTTTTGCGAATACTTCGACTCGTATCTTTTCCAATACTTTCATCCCGCAATAGTTAATCAAATAAGCGTTTCCAAAACTGCTGACTCCACGAATTAAAAAAACTAAGGGAAACCAAGCGACATAGATAAAAATCTCCCAGCTGGGTAGAGCTGAACTGTTGCTCTCCGTCGGGAATATTTTGGGGAAAATCTGATCGGTCATGAACGGCAGTCCAAAGCCACTGGATACTCCATAAATAACCCCAAAAAAGAGGGCCCCGCCAAATGCTTTCCAATGTGGTTTTAGGTAAAGAAGGTAGGGGAGTAGGCTGGAAGTACTCGGGGGGACTCCCGAAGACTGGTTCTTGTAGGACATGGGGTAATTATCCTAAGCTTTGGGGAACCTTCCTGCAAGGATAGCCTGTTGCCTAAGGTATTCAGTGGAATGATGCCTGAGATGATTAAATTGATCCTCCGTCATTCTCCAACTCCAATTACCAGAGGCTTCTCCGGGTTTATTAAACCGGGCTTCCCCGCCAAGAGAAAGAAGGTCCTGAATCGGGGTGACTACAAGTTGCGAGACGGATCGGTATGCATGACGGAGCATATCCCAACCGGGAGTGGAACCATCGATATTTAAGTAACTTCTAAAAAAAGACTTTGAGCTTTCCGAAGCAGTTTCATACCAGCCAACACTGGTGTCATTATCGTGAGTTCCTGTATATAAAACTACATTCCGCGTAAGATTATGAGGTAAGTATAGATTCTTGGGATTTCCATCGAAAGCAAATTGCAAGACTGCCATGCCTGGCAATCCGATATCATCCCTCAATCGCCTGACTTGCTTGTTGATATCTCCCAGGTCTTCAGCGAGGAAGGGTAGGTTTGGAAAGTGTATCTGTACTTGGGCCCAAAAATCAATACCAGGTCCCGTTTCCCATCGGCCATTTACTGCATCTTCAGAGCCATGAGGGATAGACCAATAGTCATGGAATGCCCGGAAATGATCGATCCGAATAACCTCGAAGAGATCGAGCTGATCGCGAATCCTTTGAATCCACCACTGGTAGTCATCCTGCTTATTCCTTTGCCAATCATACAAAGGATTGCCCCATAATTGACCTTTTTCATTGAAGTAGTCAGGTGGAACACCGGCAACGGCTTTAAATTCATTCAGATGATTAATTTGAAAAAGTTCTTTGTTTTTCCAGGTATCAGCAGAATCAGGGGCTACATAAATTGGAAGGTCTCCAATGAGCGAAATCTTTTTAGATTTTGAATACTGATGGAGTTCATCCCATTGAGAACGAAATAAAAATTGTAAAAAGCAATGAAACTGAAATTCATTATCTGTGGATATCTGGGCGGAACCTTTAATATCGTCGGGAGGCCATTCCCACCAAGGCTTTAATTTATTCTTGGATTTTAAAGACTGATAAGTTGCGTAGGGCTCGAGCCATGAGGCATGCTTGGAATTAAATTGGTCCAGATCTCCATATCGATCGGTTAAAGGCTTCGGGTTTTTTGTGAAGTTATTGAAAGCTATGCGCATTAAGGGATAGAAGCTTTCATATATAGAGCCAAAATTTACTTGATGAGATTCGCTTTGAGTTAAAGGCAAAAGGTCATGGTGTTGGATATATCCAAGCTCGATCAAGGGAGACCAATCGATGAAGTATGGATTGCCAGCAGAGGAACTGAATACCTGGTAAGGAGAATCTCCATACCCAGTTGGTCCCACAGGACACATTTGCCAAAATGAAATGCCAGCATCCTTTAGAAAATCAATCCATTGATAGGCTGCTTGACCCAAACAACCTATGCCATATCCCTGAGGCAAGGAGGAGGGATGAAGCAATACACCCGCAGATCTTTGAGATAACCAAGTTGGTAGATTCGCCATAACGAATTTACTTAATTAGACATAATACATATTGTGCGAACTATTTACTTAAGCCCCAGCGTTTGGTGAATGGATAGTAAATAAATAAGGCTCGTCCAATAAGTTCATTTTCAGGAACAAATCCCCAGGCTCGTCCATCCAGACTATCGGTGGAATTATCACCCATGGCAAAGTAGCCATTTTTGCCAGTGCTGTTGGATGAATCCTTTTTATTCGGTACCTGAATTTTATTTCGGTTGGATAATAAACCATCAGCCCGATAGCCTGGATATCCATTTAAAAGATTGCTTTGAGCAGATTTCACAAAGGCTTCTGTTTGTTTGCGGTTTTCAGTAAAGGCTTCTGACCCCTCTATGGGATGTCCATTTCTTAAAAGAAGACCAGGAACTCCTTTTCTTACATCTGTTCCATTGGTGAAAATCTTTTCAGGGACCTGTATTTCCAAGGAATCTCCAGGTTCGCCAACAAGCCGTTTGATGTAGTATTTATCTTCTCCGATTTGTGCAAAAGTATCTTGGTTTAATTCCCGGTTGAACTGATCAATGCTTGCGGTTCTGAAAACAATTGGATCGCCTACTTTGGGAGTGATGAAGTTATAGCTCATACGATCGACAAACAAAGCATCTCCGAGCAGAACATCAAAAGCCAAAGGAATTTCTCCTTTCGAGAATTTTTTATCAGACAGTTTCAATCTTCCCTGTGCAAGGGATGCATCTTGGGCCACTACCATGGGTAAATCCCTAAGGTTTTCGATACCGGCAAACTTATTTGCCAATAATTCATCGAGGTCAAATTCCGCAGGCACTTGTAAGGTGTGCTCTTTTCCACCAATTTCAAAGACATATTTTCTCGCCATCGTTGGAATTATAAAAAATCGGCCATTTGGAAAGTTGCTTTGAATGTAGCGATGGCTGGATCCATTCTGTAAAACCAAGTAAAGTGTGCCGCTCGCCTCAGCTTCCATTTGATAATGAGAGGCACCCAGCAAAACTTTATCCACACACCTTTCAATAAAGCTTGGCGGATCTTCGTCCTCATAGATATGAGGAGTCATCCCATAAAACGATGGGTACATGGAGTTGGTTGGGATGATAAAAGGCTGAACGAAAAAACTACGGATTCCAAGAATTACAATGGCAGCAACCAGAAGCATTTCCACATTTTCGACCCAACTTTTTTTATGGTAATAAAGGCCACCTGAGTTTCGCAGTGCATCATCCAGAATGCGGGCTTTCTTTTGTAGATCATCCGCTGAGGTCTTTCTGTCTTTGAGTGCATCATGCAAACCTGAATTGGCAATTTTCAGAGCCCTTTCTTCAATTGGTGACAGTTTGTCTTTTCGGTAAAGCCATGCCTTATGTCCAATGCGCAGGAGTTCTTTGGCTCCTTTTCGCTCCCTTCTGTTGGGCCTCCTAGTGGTGTCTTGGTTTTCCATCCTGTTTGATGAGTTTGATTTCCTTAAGGGTTCAATTTTAAAGGCTAGCTGGAGCTCTTAAGGATCTGAACAAAAGCCTCCTGGGGGATGTTGACGCTACCAATTTGTTTCATTCTTTTTTTGCCTTCTTTTTGTTTATCAAGAAGTTTTCTTTTCCTGGATATATCACCACCATAGCATTTAGCTGTAACATCTTTCCTCATCGCACTAATTGTTTCTCGGGCGATGACTTTTCCGCCGATGGTTGCTTGCAGGGCAATTTTAAAAAGTTGTCTCGGTAAAATTTCCTTTAATTTAGCACAGAGTGCCCTACCCCGGTTTTCTGCTTTTTCGCGGTGAACAATGGTTGAAAATGCGTCTACAGGCTCATTGTTGACGAGAATTTCCATTCGGACCAATGAGGATTCTGCATACTCATCCATATCGTAATCCATCGATCCGTAGCCGTGGGTAACACTCTTCAGACGATCATTAAAATCCACCAATATTTCATTTAGTGGGAGGTGGCAGGTCAGCATCACTCTGGTTTCATCAATCGTTTCCGTATTGTTACAAGAACCCCGCTTTTCAGTAACCAAGGCAAGAAGATCTCCAATGGATTGATTGGGTGCATGAATTCTTGCTATGATCGTAGGTTCTTCAATTTTATCAATTTCCGATGGGTCAGGAAGATCGAGCGGGTTATCCACTTCTATGGTTTCACCGGTGGTCAAGGTGACCCGATAAATCACACTGGGGTAAGTGGAGATCAAATCCAGTTCGTATTCTCTTCGAAGTCTTTCCTGAATGATTTCCATATGCAGAAGACCAAGGAAACCACAGCGGAAACCAAAGCCAAGTGCGACGGAAGTTTCAGCCTGAAAGCTAAAGGATGCATCGTTGAGCCTGAGTTTTCCCACGCTACGCTTAAGTTTTTCGTAATCGGATGTATCCAGTGGGTACAAACCGCTAAAAACCATAGGGCGAACTTCTTTATACCCAGGTAGCATCTCCTCTGCAGGAGATTCAGTTAGGGTTAAGGTATCGCCAATCTTTATGTCAGCAACATCTCGGATTCCCGTCACAATATAGCCGACTTCTCCTTCAGAAAGCGTCGGTTTTGGAGAAGGGCCTGGAATAAAAACTCCAAGTTCCTTAATCTGAGTTTTCCTTTGGTCGCTCATGAGCAAAAGACCGGCATTTAAAGAAAAGGTTCCTGAGAAAACCCTTATGTAACAAATAACTCCTCGATAAGGATCGTATTGGCTGTCGAAAATCAGGGCTCTGGGCTTGGGGTGGTTGCCCCATCTAGGCTGAGGCAAGCGATGGACCACTGCTTCCAGGATATCTTCCACGCCAATTCCCGATTTCCCACTCGCGTGGATTGCATCTTCGGCTGGTATGGCGAGAATTTCTTCAATCTGATTCGATACCCTCGGGATATCAGCACTGGGCAGGTCTACCTTGTTAATCACAGGAATAATGGTAAGCCCCTGGGCATCTGCAAGCTGTGCATTGGCCAAAGTTTGGGCCTCTACCCCCTGAGATGCATCAATCAGTAACAAAGCACCCTCACAAGCCGCCAGGCTTCTGGATACCTCATAGGCAAAATCCACATGACCTGGAGTATCAATGAGGTTAAACAAATAATCATTTCCGTCTTTGGCCCGGTATTTCATGGTGACCGGGTGGCATTTAATGGTTATGCCACGTTCTCTTTCCAGGTCCATGGAATCGAGAAGCTGATCTTTCATTTCTCGCTGAAGTACCGTCTGGGTGCGTTCTAAGAGCCGGTCTGACAAGGTTGTCTTGCCATGATCGACATGTGCGATGATACAAAAGTTGCGAATCCTGTGAGTTTCCACCATTAAAAAGTTGACCACTATGTGTTTATCTCGACAAAAGTCGAAGAAGAACACTTAAGTGTATTTGGCTTATCTCACAAAACTAAACAATGGACAAGAATCGACTTCATGGTGTGCATACAGCATTGGTTACCCCAATGCTCGATGGTATGGTTGCATACAAAGATCTAGAACGCTTAATTATCAGACAGACCGAAGCAGGTGTGAGCAGCATTGTTCCCTGTGGTACAACTGGTGAATCCCCCACCCTTTCCGAATCTGAGCATCTACAGGTTATAAAAACCTGTATAGATGTGGCTCATGGCGATACTTTGGTCATTGCTGGTACAGGAGCGAATTCCACCGCGGAGGCATTGTCCTTAACCAAGTCTGCCGACCAGGCTGGGGCGGACGCATTTTTGCTCGTTGCACCTTATTACAATAAGCCTAGTCAGGAAGGTCTTATGGCTCACTTTAGTGCTTTAGCTGAAGCCACCGAAAAGCCCATTGTTTTATATTCTATCCCTTCCCGTTGTGGTATCGAGATTTCCACGGATACGGTTTGTCGGCTTCGGGATAAGTTTCCCCATGTTGTAGCCCTTAAAGAGGCAGGTGGCCAATCTGCCAAGGTTTCTGAAACCATTTCCAAAATTGACCGGGACTTTGTGGTGTTATCTGGAGATGATGGGCTGACTTTGCCCTTCATGTCTTGTGGTGCTCAAGGAGTTGTCAGTGTGGCTTCAAATTTAGTTCCTGAGATCGTTCTTGAGTTGGTTAATCATGCACTATCTGGAGACTACCATAGTGCCCGTGAGATCCACTTATCTAATTACAACCTATTCACTGATCTATTTTGTGAACCCAATCCAGTTCCTGTGAAAGTTCTGATGCAACTTGCAGGTATGATTGAGTCTGCAGAGGTTCGCCTTCCGTTAACTCCTCCTTCTGCTTCGAATCTAGATCTTCTCAAAGAAATTGCGTCAAAGATTCGCCTTCCTGAGGAAGCTTGCCGATGAGTGTTCATATCTTACTCAACGGGGCGAGTGGGCGTATGGGGCAGGCCATCTCGAGTATTTGCACGGATTACGAATGCGAAATCTCATGCCCGATCGATTTGGGGGATGATCCTACTGATGGTCTGACCCGGTGTGATGTGGTGATTGATTTTTCTCTTCGGGAAGCAACCCTGCCTCTTGCTCAAAAATGTGCAGATGCTGGGAAGCCAATGGTTATAGGCACCACTGGGCATGATCCCTCGGAGAAGGAGGAAATCCTAAAAGTAACCTCTGGAATTCCTGTTGTATGGGCAGGTAATTTCTCCACCGGAGTAAATTTATTATTCTACCTCACCGAACAAGCCGCTCGGGTGCTCGACTCTTCTTCCAACTTTGATGCAGAAGTGGTGGAGATGCATCATAAATTAAAAAAGGATGCCCCAAGTGGCACTGCGGATCGTTTGCTTGAAATCCTCAAAGATTCCCGGGGTCTTTCAGACGAAAATATTGCCCACGGAAGAAGCGGTCTAGTTGGCGAACGTCCATTGGATGAAATTGGTTCACATGCTTTGCGGGGAGGTGATGTTGTGGGGGATCATACTGTTTATTTTGCTGGAATAGGAGAAAGGCTTGAGCTCACCCATCGGGCTACGGACCGAAAAATTTTCGCCGCTGGTGCCCTGCGGGCCGCAAAATGGGTCATGGGTCGTTCCCCAGGGCTCTACTCCATGCAGGATGTACTTGGGTTGGTTTCTTCTTCGAAATGATCGCATTTATTGAGGGAAAACTGGTGGAGTGCCAGTTAAGTCTTGCTGTGATTCAAACGGGTGGAATCGGGTACGAAGTCCATGTGCCATTGACAACATCTGAGAGACTGCCAGCACTGGATACATCGGTCCGTCTTCATATTCAGGCAACTTATCGAGAGGACTCCCAAACCCTTTACGGATTTATTGATCGTGAATCCCGGGATTTTTTCCGCATGATCGTAGATAAAGTATCCGGTATCGGTCCAAAGATTGCCTTGAATCTTTTGGGTTCTCTTTCCCTCCCTACCCTTAAAAATGCAATTGCCCAAGGGGATGTTGGCCTACTTTCGAAAGCTCAAGGGCTTGGCAAGAAAACTGCCGAAAGAATTGTGGTTGAGCTCAAAGACAAAGTTTTACCCAAGGGGGTTGTGGTGGCACCGGTTCAAAAGGATCAGGGTGCTTCAGTTTCGATTGCGGATCAAAGTTCGGATGCGAGTCAGGACTTAAGTGCATACAGTGATGCAGTTTCAGCCCTGCTTACACTCGGATATAAAGCCACCGATGCAGATTTGGCAGTAAGAAGAGC
>JAYPAW010000034.1:7291-8355 GCA_038123915.1 Opitutales bacterium | reverse complement strand
TAAATTAATAAAAAAAAGATAAATATTTTGCATAATTCATATTTATGTATTTAGTGTATTTGCATAACTGCACCCTAAGTACCTATGAAAAAGATATTAATTCCCATCTTCTGTTTAATTGTTTTCTCGATGAGTCTGGTTATTTACACGAAAGACCCAGGTAAACAAGTTGAGGTTACAAAAACAATGCCTAAGCCACAATTAAATGAACTCCAGACATCGAGTGCTGTAGCTCAAAGCAAGCCTGATCAGAGCGAAAGGCATCAGGAAAGAACAATTCCAGTCGAAGAAATACCTTCTTTAGATTTGGTGAAATCCACCGAAGAAGTAGCAAAAACTGAAGCTCCGGATTTCACGATAAGATCAATCTTGAATGAAGTTACCTTGAGAAAGGTTGAGGAGAGAGTAACCCCATCATCAACAACAGAGTCGACCGAGAAAAGAGTCACATTGCTCGAAACCAATATGAAACACCCTTATCTTATCATGGAAGAAACCGGGAGTTTTAGTGGTGGACAAGACGCAGTTATAGAGACGGTAAACGCCATGGTTGCCACTCACCTGCTTGTTAAAATCAAAGATGATGTGCAGTATAATGATCTTGTTTTAAAACTGAGCGAGTTAGGGTGTTCGGTCAAAGAAGAGTTAGGAGCTAATCAGTTCATCATTTCATTATCCTCCAAGGAAGAACCTCAAATAGAGGATTTCCAAAGCAAAAGAGATGCACTCGAAAATCTTGAAGATCTGGTTTCCTCCGTTGAACCGGATTATTTTGTTTATGCAATCAAGACACCAAATGATGCCAGAATGATTGAACTTTGGGGTCTACACAATAGCGGACAGACCGGTGGTACAGATGACAAAGACATTGATGCACATGAAGCGTGGGATTTAAGCGTTGGCACAAGAGATGTTTTGGTTGGGGTGATTGATACCGGTGTGGATCGTAATCACGAAGACTTAGCAGCAAATATGTGGACTAATCCGAACGAAATTGCTGGCAATGGTCTCGATGACGATGGAAATGGATTCGTGGATGATGTCCATGGATGGGATTTTTATAA
>JAYPAW010000034.1:0-7191 GCA_038123915.1 Opitutales bacterium | reverse complement strand
ACAATTCCGGGAAATGGATATGCAAGTTATTCGGGAACATCTATGGCCACTCCCCATGTTGCCGGAGCTTATGCTTTAATTTTATCTCTCAATCCTGAATGGAAGTCTACTCAGGTAAAAAATGCCCTCCTAGAAAACACAGACCCTGAAGACTCTCTTGTAGAGAAATGTCTCACTGGAGGTCGTCTTAATACATTTAAAGCACTTTCAAACGAACCACCCCAGGAAAACCTCATCTCGGCAAGTCCTGTAGCTCTTGATTTTGGTGTCATTAATAAAGGAGAAACTAAAAAGCTGGAATTTGTCCTGAGCAATCGTGGTAATGCAGAAACTACTATCCACGAAGTAAAAATTCTTCCCCAGGAGGAAAACCTTCCCTTTGAAGTTTCATTTTCAACACCATTTGTACTGCTGCCTAATATGGCACAAACTGGATCGGTTAGTTTTTCAGGTTCAGTGGAAGGACAATTGGAAGCCGTTTTACAAGTGAGCAGTGATGCCAGCAATGAGCCTGACTTAAGCATTCCGTTATCTGCTGAAGTTATTACAACTCCAGATTTACTAATTGAACCAAGTGAAGTCCATTTTGGCTTACGAGAGGGCGAAACTCAGGGACAAATTATTCAGCTTACCAATCAGGGTGACGGAGATTTGGTTTATTCCATTTCAACTACGGCTAATTCACCATGGCTTACTTATGAAACAACTGAAAATGGTGTAATTACTCCTGGTCAAACTGTTGATTTAGCACTACAGGCAAACGCTTCACAAATGCCTGGCAATTTCGAAGAGGCGATCATTGAAATAGTTTCAAATGACCCAGACTCCCCAGTCCAGAACTTGAGGGTAACCGCGGAGCGTTTGAGCGAGGAAGGTGGATTAGTTTTCCGACCTTCTTCAGTAGAGTTTGGTAATGCTTTGGTCGGTCGATCCTCTGAAAAAACGATCGAAATGTTCAACGGTGGTATGGATGTAATTTCAATCAATCGCATCGCATTTGAAAACTCTGCCTTCTCTCACTTTTTGGATTTTCCCATTATTTTAGATTCTGGCGAAAAATTTTCCGCTACCTTTTATTTTACTCCACTACAGGAGGGTAACTGGAATACGAAAGCCATGGTTTTTACAGATGAAAATGGATTTTCCATACGTTCGTTGCCCATAACTGCAAATGCCACAACCGCTCCACGATTAATTCACAGCCAAGATAGTATTTCTGCTAACTTGAAAATGAACCAAGAAGCTGTTGTAAACTTTGGTCTTCAAAATGGAGGCGGAGGGGTTCTTAACTGGTCCTTAAAAGGGGCAAATGGACTGGCAGGCAGTTCTTTTTCTCTGGGAACCATATTTTCTGCTGAACATTATCAACCCATAACAAAGGGAAACAACGACTCACGGGAAGGATCCCCCATATCCACACTGGGAGGCGGTCCTGATTACCACGGTTATTCCTGGAGTGATTCGACTGATGATGCAGGCCCTGAGCATACCTGGACTGATATTTCTGAAACAGGAGTTTTACTTGAGGATCTATCTGGTCAGGATGACGGCTTCGCGGTTATCTCCCTTCCTTTTGGTTTTGAACTGTATGGTCAAACCTTCTCAGAAGTTTTTGTAAGTTCAAACGGATATCTTTCGCTTGGCAGTGGTTCTTCTGAGCATGGTCATTTCCCCCTCCCCACAAAAATGATGGCCGGTAATTTAATTGCTGGTTTTGCCACAGACCTCGATCCATCAAGCGGTGGTAATATCTATTATCTACAGGAAGGTAATGGATTAACCGTTCAATATGACCAGGTTCAGGACTTTGCCGGTTTGGGTATCTACACATTTCAAATCAAGATTAATGCAGGCGGAGTAATTCGTTTTGTATATGAGAATATGAACGGCCCAATTGATAGGGCAACCTCTGGCATTCAAAACGAAAGCGGAGATATCGGACTGCTTGTTGCTTATAACAATAATCAAATCCAAGCTGATTCAACCGTACGTATTTCCACATCACCTAAGTGGCTCCATACATCAAAACTGGAGGGCCAGATTAATTCGGGTGAATCTGAAAATGTGGAAATCACTTTGAAAGCTGGTGCTATCGCTGCTGGTACTTACGAAGCTATTTTAGAACTCTCAAGCAACGACCCAGACCAGCAAACTATTACAATTCCAGTTTCTCTCACCATTGAAGAAGAAAGAACGATCGAACTTACTCCAACTGCTATTGATTTTGGCTCAGTGGAAGTGGGTTTGTCCAAAAGTGAAAAAGTTACGATTCTTAACTCGGGTAACTCTGCAGTATCTTTAGAAAGTCTTGATCTTAATGATGCTGCGTTTTCTTCCGACTTTCAAAAATCTTTCCTTCAGCCTGGTGAAGCACTTAGGATAACCTTCACCTTCAAACCTGATAGTGGAGATGCCCATAGTGATTCTGGCACAATAAATTCCAATGCTCAAAACGCCCCCCATGTTATCCAGTTATCAGGACAAGGAGTAGCTACTCCAAAATTGAATATCAGTCCTGAAGTCTTAAATGTAACTATCGAAGCAGGAACACAAAAAGTCGAAAATGTGGTTTTGGATAATTACCTTGGTCATGCCGAGGGTGCTTTTTCCGTAAAAGAAATCAGAAGTAAATCTCAGGGGAGTGCGGCTGGAAAGTTTAATGAACTGGAAACACAATCTGGCGAAATAATCCCTGAAAACCCTTTCGCCAATGAACATGCTCCAAACGAGTTAATCGTTGGGTTCAAAGCTGGTAAATCAAACTTTGATAACCCCAGTTCTCAGGGTGAAGAGTTTACCGTAAAAAGATCCCTCGGTGCAGCCATGAAACCAGGGTCTGCTGGAAAAGCACTTTCTGGTGCTAATATGATTCTAATCGAAGTAAATAATGATATAGATTTGTCTGATCTTGCCTCCCGTCTCTTGGAGGATCCAGCGGTAGAATATGCAGAACCTAACTATGTTGTTCGGCGATCGGAGGTTCCCAATGATCCCAACTTTGCAGAGCAATGGGCACTAAATAAAATTCAGGCTGAAAACGCCTGGAACCTGGCCAAAGGGGCTGAATCCACCATCGTTGCTGTGATTGATACAGGTATTGATTACACTCACCCAGACCTCCAAGGAAACATTTGGACAAACCCAGGTGAGATAGCAGGAAACGGAATTGATGATGATGGCAACGGATACATCGATGATGTTTACGGTTGGGATTTCATTAATTCTGATAACGATCCTATGGACGGACACAATCATGGCACACATGTTGCAGGTACTATCGCGGCAGCAACCAACAATAATACGCAGGTTGCAGGTGTTGCATGGTATACGAAACTGGTGGCATTGAAATTTCTTGCGGATGGAGGCTGGGGCTACACCTCTGATGCAATCGATGCAATTGCATATTGTGCCGCCATGGAAATACCAATTAGTAATAATAGCTGGGGAGGAGGCGGATACAGCCAGGCTCTCAAAGATGTTATCAGCCAAGCTGGTGATTTGGGGCATCTATTTTGTGCCGCAGCTGGTAACAGTGCCTCAGACAACGACTTAGACCCTCATTATCCATCAAATTATGACCTGGCCAACATCATCTCAGTTGCAGCATCTGATCAACAAGATGAATTAGCCTACTTCTCCTGTTATGGAAGTACCACAGTAGACTTAGCTGCACCTGGCACCAGCATTTTAAATCTGGTACCCAATGGTGGTTTAGCCTACATGAGCGGAACCTCGATGGCGACACCTCATGTAGCTGGTGCAGCAGCCCTCTTACTATCACAAAATCCATCTGCCAAACACCAGGAATTAAAGAATTTGCTGATGAATTCGGTCGATGTGGTTGATTCATTCCAAGGCAAAATGGTTGCACCGGGAAGATTAAATATTTTGAAGGCACTGGAATTATCCTCCCCTGACTGGCTAACGGTAACTCCATCTTCTGGAAGTGTTCCAGCCGGTGATCATGCGATTCTCGATTTCAATATCAATGCTTCAAACTTTGTTGCAGGATCGAAACATGCCATCGTTGCCTTAGAAACGAATGATCCACTCGCAAGTATAATTGAAATTGCCGTCAACTTAACCATTACTGGAGAACCAGAAATCGATGTTGACCAAACCGCTTTAGATTTTGGTGAACTTTGGGTCGGCAACGATAAAACGCTTAGCTTAAAAGTAAGTAATTCTGGTACTGATCAACTTGTAGTATCGGAAATTCTTTTGGGCCACCAAGCATTCTCCACTAATATCCAGCAAATGAGTCTCGCTCCCGGTGCAGAAGAGCTCTTTGAAATAACTGTATTGCCTCAATCAAGTGGCGATGTGCTGTCTACTTTAACTTTAATTTCTAATGACCCCGGTCAACCCAAGGTATCTGTAAACCTTAGCCTAAAAGCTATCACCCCACCCTCCTTGGTTTACTCACCAAATACGATCTCGGTTAAACTTGAGCCTGGAGAGACTGCAAATAACAAAATTGATATTAGTAATTCCGGGGAAGCTGCAGGAGCATGGGATGCCAGAATTGTTGAATTAAATGTTAAAAGGACGCGTAACCTTGATCTTAACCAGATCCTCTCAACTTTAAATGATGATCAACGATCACCTGATTTCTTCAATCCAGGCCATGCACTATTCCTCAAGACAAACCTTGACGGAAATGAAGAGGACTCCCCCAATGCGGTTCGCTATCAGGGAATCAACCAAGCTGGTCTTGAGATCGGGGTGCTCGGAGGAGAAGCAACCACCGAACTGGAAGACTTCGGAGTGGGCTTATCCACCCTCGAAAATGTCTCCGGTGTAACCACAATTAATGTATCCGGATTGACTCCCACACTGGAAGAAATCTCTGGTTTTGATGCGATCATTGTCTACAGTAATTACTCTTACTGGGACAACCTTGCTCTTGGTAACCTCGTCAGTGAATACGCGGCTACTGGAGGAGGTGTAATAACCATGCCTGGTGAGAACTTGTTCTTTGCTGATTCCGAAGATTGGTCGCTTACAGGAGAGTGGAGGAATAATGGACTAGCTCTCTATGAAATGCAGTCAGAATTTGATGGTGAAGTACACACCCTCGGAGAAATCAATTTACCTAATCACCCACTTGTAGAAGGATTAAACTCATTCTCAGGGAGCTTGAGAATTCTCCATCAAGCACCTAATCAAGGTGGATCAGTTGCTGCATCATGGATGGACGGCACCCCACTGATTACTTTCCGTACCGAACCAAACCTAGTGGTTGATCTAAATTTCTTCCCTACTCATGGACAGTGGGATCAAGAAACGGACGGATGGGTAATGCTGAAAAATGCCATCAATTGGACAACTCGTTCATTCACTCCAAATTGGTTAACAGGTAATCCTATGTCTGGTGTAGTGAATGGAAATTCCGCAGGCAGCATGGATTTGGTTTTCGACTCTTCGGATTTAGGCGAAGGTAACTATTCCGCTGAGGTTCAATTTTCAAGCAACGACCCGGTTAATCCTTTCTTTGCTGTAGAGGTATTATTGGAGGTACAGGAAAACCAGGCACCCATCGCTACTTCCAAAACTCTTTACCTAAAAGAAGATGGTTCCTTACAGTTTTCTCTGGATGCAATAGACCCAGATGGAGATGAATTAACCTATTTGATAACCAACCTCCCAACTTCTGGATCCTTGGAAGGTGAAAATCATCATTTTACTTACACTCCAGCCAAAAACTTCAACGGGGCAGACAGCCTAACTTTCAAAGTAACCGATGGAAGAAAAGAAAGTACTCTTGCCACAGTCTCCTTCGAGATCGAAGCCGTTAATGATGCCCCATGGGCTCAATCCTTTGAAGTTAATGCAACGGAAGATGAGTTTTTTACTGTCGACTTCAAATATGGAGATATCGATGGAGATACCCTCAATCTCAATATTAGTAAATACCCAGCCAACGGATTTCTATGGGAAGAAAATGGGCAATGGCTATATTTTCCTAACAATCATTTTAACGGTGAAGATACATTCAGATATTTTGTAAACGATGGCTTACTTGATAGCACTGAAGCTACCGTGTTAGTTCGTCTAAAAGCTCAAAATGATGCTCCAGTAGCCAAAAATTTAGAGATTAATACAAGTGAAGATAGTGCTGTTACTTTTCAGCTATCCGCTTCCGATATTGATAACGACACTCTGACATATCGTGTAGTGCAAGACCCAATTCACGGAAAACTTGCACGTGGAGAGAACAGTATCTTTACCTATACTCCATTCAATGAATACTCTGGAGAAGATTCTTTTAGCTTCCAGGCGTTTGATGGGAAAGTATACAGCAATATTGGCTCGGTAAAAATAACTATTACAGAAGTAAATGACCCGCCTGTTGTCCAATCCTCAACCTTTAAGCTTAGAGAAGACAGTAATCTTGCAATCAAACTAATTGCATCCGATCCAGAGGGTGATTCATTAACTTTCTCATTAATCTCTGGTCCAATGAATGGTTCAATTACAGGGACCGGACCAAGTTACAGCTATACTCCCTCAAAAGACTTTAATGGTGTAGATAGTTTTGAGGTTCAAGCTAGTGATGGTGAACTCACAAGTAATGTTGCCCAAATAACATTAAATGTGGAATCACAGAACGATGCTCCTTATTTTGAATACAATCTGGCCACGCTTAGTGGAGGAGTTCGCGAAACACCAATGAGAATAAAACTAGAAGCGAAGGATATTGATAACGATGAAGTATCCATCTCCCTGAGTTCGAGTCCCATCAACGGTACTTGTTATATAGAAAATGAAGAGCTCATCTATTTACCATCAGTTGGTTTTAGTGGCATCGAAAATATCAGTCTTGAATTAAATGATGGACATCAAAGTGTGATCGAAGAATTAACCTTGAATGTAAATTCTCATCAAAACCCATTTAAGATAAATTTTGATGACCAAACAGATCCCCTACTCGTCAATATGCTCTATCAAGCAAATGAAATTCTCTTGATGAATGGTAAGCCAGTATTTCAATTGGAGCAGTCCAGTGATGAAAATTCAGTGTCTGTTTCCATGTCAAATGACAACAATTTCACGGGACAGGATTTGAATGAATGGCTGGAAAATGTAGAAGAACTACCTGGTACTTCCTTTGTCTTCCAAGCCGAAGAGGTCGAAAATCGTTTACACTGGAAAGTGTCTTCTTTTTTGGATCCTGTATCTAGTGTAGAT
>JAYPAW010000033.1:0-8440 GCA_038123915.1 Opitutales bacterium | reverse complement strand
GAGGAAGATGTTTAAACGGTGCACCGGTAATGGCATCCGATCTTCGGGCAAGTGCTGCATTAATTCTTGCCGGATTAGCTGCAGAGGGTGAGACTTGGGTGCATCGTATATATCATTTGGATCGAGGGTATGAATTTATGGATCAGAAACTAAGAAAACTTGGAGCAGAAGTGGAGCGGCTTCCTGAATCTTCCCTTCCTCCGGCCTTTCGCAGACCCACTGATTAACCTTTCAGAACATGACGGAAGAACCTCCCAAGGGAAGAAAGTTTTTTGAGGATTCCTTAAGTCCGGCCAATGAAGTGGAAGCGGCCTTGCGCCCGCCTTCTTTTGAAGACTTTACTGGGCAACCCAAAACAATTGAACGCTTACAGGTGATGGTGGGTGCAGCTGCCAAGCGGGAAGAGGCCTTAAAACATGTGTTATTGTGCGGACCTCCAGGCTTGGGAAAAACCACCCTAGCCCACATTATTGGCCATGAACTGCAAAGGGATGTAAGAATCACCTCTGGACCAGTGATTGATAAACCTGGGGATTTAGCTGGATTGCTGACGAATTTGCAGGAAGGTGATATCCTTTTTATCGACGAAATTCACAGGATTCCCAAAACAGTTGAAGAGTATCTATACTCGGCGATGGAAGATTTTCGGATCGATATTATGATCGACCAAGGCCCCAATGCACGCAGCGTAAGATTGGAAATCCCAAGGTTTACCCTGGTCGGAGCCACCACCCGCGTTGGCTTACTCTCTGCTCCGATGCGCAGTCGCTTTACCTTGCAAACCAGGTTGGATTATTACGATCGGGCAGACCTGACCAAGATTGTTTTGCGAAGCTGCAAGCTCCTTGGCTGTACCATCAATCAGGCAGGTGCCCAAGAAATTGCCGCCCGTGCACGGGGAACCCCAAGAATTGCCAATAATCTGATTCACTTTACCCGCGACTATGCCGAACAAAGATCGGATGGAACGATCAATGAGGAAATTGCAGCCAAAGCTCTCGAACTTTTGGAAATTGATGGTCGGGGTCTCGACGAAATGGATAAGCGCATCCTTTCCACCATTGCTGAAAATTACAAAGGTGGGCCGGTCGGCTTAGGAACTGTTGCGGTTGCTGTGAGCGAGGAGGAACACACACTTGAGGAGGTCCACGAACCCTTTCTCATTCAGGAAGGCTACCTGAAGCGCACTCCTCAGGGAAGGGTCCTTACCCAAAAGGGCTGGGAAGCCAGTGGAATTGCTCCGTCCAAAGACGGAAATCAGATGTCCCTCATTTGATTTCGAGAAATCTTTTCCTCGCCAAGGGGAAAAGGGCCCGAAAGGAACTGGCAAATTGATCAGGGCTTTTTTTGAGCCATTGATCCACTTCGGATAAGGATCGTTCACATAGCTCAGAAATCTCGGATGGATCAGGTTGGGGCTCAATCGAGCCAAGGACCTCGTAAGATCGTACAAATTCATAGCCGTTTTCCAAACATGGGTCGGAAACCAACAAAGGATGTAACCGATCATCTGCAATGGTACATCCGAGCTCCTCGATCATCTCTCTTTGGGCTGCCTCCAAATAAGTTTCCTCAAAATCCACATGCCCCGAGCAACTGACTGTCCATACTCCAGGCTCCACATCTTTCGATAAACTTCGTTTTTGTAAAATCAATCCTCCATTCGGGCCTTTGGCATATAGATGAACAGCTCGATGAAAGAGCTTCAATCTATGAGCATCCTCCCGTGATGTGACCCCAATGGGTTGGTCATGACGGTCTACCCAATCGAAATATTCAGTCATTTTTTAGCAAATAGAATTGTTTTTGATTACTTTGTGATTGATTGCATGAACTTCAGATTACTAAGATTTTTTCAGGTGGAAGCGAAATTTAAAATCTTAGGTTCAAGCAGCTCCGGAAATGCAGCCCTTCTGCGAACTGCAGATTCTAATATTTTGATCGATGCAGGTCTGTCGGGTAAAAAACTTAAGTTCCTCCTGTCTTTGGAAGGGCTGGAGATGGAGGAACTGGATGCCGTCTTTCTCACCCATGAACATAGCGACCACAGTGCAGGGATTCGCGGGCTTTCGAGGTATATGAATCTGCCTATCTTTGCCAACCGAGACACCATCGATGCCATTCAACCCAAACTTCCAAGACGGCCAAACTGGAAAAGATTTGATACCGGAGAACCTTTTAAATTTAAGGAATTCAAAGTTCATCCCTTCAGCGTTCCTCATGATGCTTATGATCCTGTTGGGTTTTATTTCGAATGGGGAAAAGGAGACCTCTTTGACCCACCCTCCAGTTTGGCCTGGGTGACCGACCTTGGCTTTGTTCCGACCCTCGTAAAAGAACGAATCCGCCAAGCCAGTATTTTAGTGATTGAAGCCAATCATTGTACGGAAATGTTGGAAAAAGATGAAAAAAGACCATGGAGCTTGAAGCAGAGAATTCGTGGTCGGCATGGACACCTATCCAACCAAACCACTTTCGAACTCCTGGAATCGATGGAAAATGCATGTTGGCGGGAAATTTTTCTTATGCACCTGAGTCAGGATTGCAATGATGTGAACCTCGTGCGTGAGCATTTCAGTAAGTTATCGGGACAAGGTAAGCGCTTTTCCACTTATGTAATCGATCCAGCCACTGCACAGGCTGTGGGCGTATGAAAATTCCTGAGAGGCAGACCAAGATCATAGCCACCATCGGGCCGGCCACAGAATCGGATCAAATGCTGGAGACATTAATCTCCGAAGGCGTAGATGTAATGCGCTTAAATATGGCTCACGCCACCCACGATTGGATACGGGATATTTCAAAAAGAATTAGGAAAATTGGTAAAAAGCTAAACCGTGATCCAGCGATTTTGATGGATGTGAAAGGTCCAGAAATCCGCACCGGATACCTGCAGTCCGCCATTCATCTGTTACGGGGGGATCTAATTGATCTTGTTTTTTCGGCCCAACCAGAACCGCCGAAGATTGAGGATATCTGGCAAATCGAAGTCAATTACGACAAGTTGCACGAGCACCTAAGCCCTGGGAATAATGTATTACTTGATAATGGACTGATTCCTTTACTTGTAGTTGAAATATCCCCAAAAAAAGTGCGTTGCCGGGTGCTTCAAGATGCAGAGTTAAAAAGCAGGCGACATGTCAACCTCCCAGGTATCGAAACAGACCTGCCCTCCATTACCGAAAAAGACCGTCAGGATACCTTGGTCGGAATCGAGTGTGAGCACGATTTCTTTGCCCTCTCCTTTACCCGGGATGCAGATGCGATCGATTTGTTTAAGAGTTTTCTGAAAGATCATAACAGCCCTGCCCATGTAATTGCTAAAATTGAGGACCAGCAAGGTGTCAGTAATTTGGAAGAAATTGTCAGTGCTGCAGATGGGTTAATGATCGCCCGGGGGGATCTAGGGATCGAATGTCCGTTTGAAGAGCTTCCCATTATCCAGCGTAAATCAGTGGGCATTTGCCTGGCCAAAGGGAAACCCGTTATTGTGGCCACCCATCTATTGGAATCGATGATTGAATCGCCTGTGCCCACGCGAGCTGAAATCAGTGATGTAGCCAACGCGATTAATGAGGAAGCAGACTGCGTCATGCTAAGCGGGGAAACCACCACGGGGTTGTACCCTGTGGAATGTGTCCGTATGCTCAAACGAATCTCTTCTCGCATAGAAAAAGAACTCCCCCCCGTGCTTTCCGAAAGCTTGCGACTTTTTCGGCCCAAAGCAAAAATGCTTCGCTCGGCTGCCCTACTTGCCCTAAGGATGGGAAACACCGCGGTGCTTGTTTTTACCCGCAGTGGTGATTTGGCCGCAAAGCTAGGTGCACTTCGTCCAAATGGTGCACCCTTGTTTGCTTTTACCGATATCCCAGGACTGCATCGTAGATTACGACTTATTTGGGGAATCGAACCATTTTTTATGGACTTCTCCGAAGACCCAGAGATGACGATTCAGGATGCAATCAAAAGATTGAAAGAAGAAGGCCGGGTGGAAACAGGGGATCAAATCGTCACTGTTACCAATGTGCTTGCAGACGGGAAAGTCGTTGAGAGTATCCAACTGCGTGAAGTGGACGCCTAAGGCGTTCAACACATCACTATTTCTGAATCTTAATAAAGATCAAAGTACCCAGAAGAATCAGTATATAAGGCAAACTTGCCGAAGAGAGCGGAGAGAGGATTTGTTGCTCTCCCAAACTATCGGACAATGTCCGAATCAAGTAAAACAACAGGGCTCCTATCAGCGAAACGCCCGCAAGTTTACTTGGAGTGGATGAACTCCCCGCACTTGCCATTCCCAAACCAATCAACAAAGCAACAAAACAGGCCGGACCATTCCACCACAGTTGTGCTTTCCTCAGTTGATAGGGAACCATTTCATGACTATCGGGGTTAGGAAAACGAGTAAGCAACCTATCGATTTCATGTACGCTCATATCTTTCGCTCTCTTTTGTAGCCACAAATATGGGGTTGGATCGTCTGAAAAGGGTAACCCAGAAAGTTTCTCAAAAGACCGGCTCATCCCTGGGCTTTTTGTATCATGCAAGTAACTACCCTCCTTTTTTTTGCTTGGTTTTTCCCAGGTAATCGATTGCCCATCCTGATCTATCACCGGCAAACCCAAGGAGGAATAAAACCCAAGAAAACGGCCTTGTTCAAAAGACCACCCTTTTTCCTTAGACCACGCCGCTTTGTTTGAGCGAACCCTCATCACATCCTGCCCTTGTTCGCCATAACAAAATAATTGTAAGTCTGTTCCCGAAAGTGTGGCTGGATCAAAGGAACGAAAATACCAAAGTCTGTCCTTACCTACCTGCATCTTCAGACTCCTTACTTTTATATCACTTAACCCCATATTTCTGGATGCAGAAGCATTCATCAGCCAATCGCTTCCCCAACCGATCAAAAAACCTATAAAAGCAAGCACCACAAAGGATTGCCAGGGAGAGATGCCATTTGCCAGCATGGCAGTCCACTCCCCTCTTTTCCTGGCGAAAGAAAGAGAAAACAGACTGGCACCTAGGCAACATATAGGCAGCAACCACGGCAAATAACTGATCAGCCAATACCAAAGGTCCTGAAACCAATCCTCGCTCCCCCGGGGAAAGACTTGTTCGATATCCTCTACCAGGGAAAATAGAAAAATTGTGCCCACCAAAAACAACACACACCCCAGAAACCAGGTTAGCCATTCTCTAGCCAGATAAATAATGATTGTTTTTGCCACGACTATACACTTGCTAGCTTAACCCTTGCCCTAGGGGAAGTGAATTCTCAATCTGTTCCCTTAGAAAATCGTAAACCATTCCTTATGAAAAAGTTTAGTGTCGCCACCCTTCTTTTATCTCTTCCGCACTTAGCCATCGCTGCGGACCCAGAGCAAAACTGGGAAAAATCAATGGACTTATTTTTTGGTGAGTATGTGGTCGCTCCTCTTGCCTCCCTTTTATTTTGGCCTATCCCCGGAATTGAAATGCCTTTGGTTGTGGCGTGGTTACTTGGCGGGGCTGTGTTTTTTACAATCAAAATGAGATTTGTAAATTTGCGACTTTTCAAACACGCCATCGATTTGGTCCGCGGAAAGTTCGACGACCCTAAGCAAGTGGGAGAAGTTAGCCACTTTCAGGCACTCACAACCGCACTCTCTGCCACCGTTGGTTTGGGTAACATTGCCGGCGTGGCGATTGCCATTGGTACGGGCGGACCGGGAGCTACCTTTTGGATGATCCTTGTGGGCTTCCTTGGGATGTCTTCCAAATTTACCGAATGTACACTCGGTCAGAAATACCGAAAAGTTCGTAAAGATGGTAGAATTATGGGAGGGGCGATGCACTACCTCTCTCAGGGTCTGAAGGAAAAAAAGCTTAAGCATCTGGGAGGGTTCCTCGCTGGTCTTTTTTGTATTTTATGCATTGGAGGATCCCTAGGGGGCGGGAATTCGTTCCAGGTTGTACAATCTCTCGATATGATCAAAACCGTGGTTCCTTTCCTTTCGGAATATTCCTGGGGATATGGCTTACTGATGGCTGCTTTAGTTGGCTTGGTCATTGTGGGAGGGATTCAAAGCATTGCCAAAGTGGCCTCCTTGGTTGTCCCTGCGATGTGTGGTATTTATCTACTGGCCTGCCTCTTCATTCTTGGGACTCACCTTGGAGCAATCCCTGGAGCTGTAAGTTTAATTTTTGAGCAGGCATTTTCACCTGATGCTGCTTTTGGTGGTTTTCTTGGGGTTTTAATCATCGGCGTCAAACGAGCTGTTTTCTCCAACGAAGCGGGTATAGGTTCAGCTGCGATTGCTCACTCCGCTGCCAAAGTGAAAAATCCTGTGGAAGAAGGGGCAGTCGCTCTCCTGGAACCATTTATCGATACCATTGTGGTTTGCACCATGACTGCACTTGTTATCATCATAACGGGGGCTTACATGGATCCTGCCAATCAGGATTTAATAGCAAATAATCAGGGAGGTGCCCTGACTTCTGCTGCGATGGGCGGTGTCATTCCATGGTTTCCCTATATTTTGGCCGTTGCCGTTTTCCTTTTTGCTTTCTCGACCATGATTTCATGGTCTTATTACGGCGAAAGGTGCTGGGTCTATTTATTTGGTGATAGCTCCTCTATCTTTTATAAAATTCTTTTTCTTGTTTTCACATTTTTGGGGTCGGTCATAACAGCTACCAATATCTTGGATTTTTCTGACCTTATGATTTTAGGAATGGCATTCCCAAATATTCTAGGACTGGTAATCTTAAGTGGTGTGGTAAAAAAAGATTTAAATCATTACCTCAAAAGCTTGCCCAAATCTTAGTTTTTTTATTATTTTTATATTTTCCCTTCTAAAGTTTGTAAATTACCCCTAACCCTTGATATACTAAACCATTGTTATGGCTGATGATGAAGATGTACAGATTTCCGACTCCGAGGAGGCTCGTGCCTGCATAAGTCGTCTACTGAAAGCTATTGAGGGTTGGGCAGTTAAGGAAAGTAACAAAAGCGAACTTGAGGTAACTGCATTTGCCGCTGCTTTAGCCTCCGGGATTATATCTTTCCATGATTTCACCAGTAAAGATTGTCGGAATAGCCAACAATTACTAGGTGCCATTTCCCGTGCGAAACAACACATTGATCGTGAATTTAAAAAGTTCGATGGGGAAATTGATAAAATGCACATAAAATTCGCACAGGAAATGGAAGAACTTGATCTTAAGATCATTCGGGACCGAAAAGAATTCAAGCACTACCTCGTTTCCCTGATCTATGCAGAGGAATACAACAAGCTTCGTAAAAAGATCTCCAACATTTTCGAAACCTTAGATTCCAAATCCAGGTACGAAGACGCACCTTCATCCTAGAATTCTATTTCACTCTGGAGTAATCAACTTGAGTCCCACCCATAGCCAGGTGGGTATTGTGATGATACTAAACAGCATCGTAACCATGATGGTTCGCAACCCGGTTACAGTATCTTCCCCATAATTTTTCACCACCACTAGGGCAAACACTCCTGCTGGCATAGCAGCCTGTACGACCAGTACTTCCCTCATCCAAGAAATATCTGTAGGGATCCATCCATACATTGCATAAGAGACAAATAATGCGGGAACGATAATTCCCCGAGTAAGAAAAGCGCCCACCTCCACCTTACACTTGGGTGATGGACGGTACCCTTGCAATAAATCATAAAAACTTGCTCCTATAATCATGAGTGCCATGGGAATCGAGCAATTGCCAATCATCGATAATACCTCCCAAACAAAATGCGGGAGTAAGTCCTTACCTCCAAAGTTTTGTAAACATAACGCCACTAATACGGATACAGCAGGAGGATTAATAATTTTTCGGAGTTCCAGTTTCGAGGAGGTTAATAACAATATGCCCACTGTCCAGATAGCCACCTCTACACCGAGGTTAAAAAGGATAATTTTAACCACCAATTCACTCCCAAAAAAAAGAGAGGCCACAGGGATGGCAAAAAAACCGTAATTAAAGATTCCTGAGCAAAAACAAAAAGCGGGTCTTGCACTTGGCTCTATATTGCAAAATACACTGACTAAGCGGGAAATAACGAAACCCAGAACGATTGCAAAAAAACCGAAAAGAGCAGCCATCCAAGCCTCGCTGGAACCCACCGGAGTATCGGTCCCCAAAACATGGTACACGATAAAACATGGATAAAGTACGCAGACAATAAAGCGGGACAATGTTCGATCTGTTTCCCTGCCCAACCAATCCATCTTTCTGGCAAAACTACCAATAAATAGAAGGAGAAAAGGCGGAAGCACCGCTAAGACAATATTTACCCAAGTACCCACCCCATAAAGACTAAGAATTTGCCTTCACCTTACCACCGTAATTTTTACCCATAGACCAAAATATTGGAAGAAAGGAAACTGGCGTCCCCACGAGGAATCGAACCTCGATCTACGGTTTAGGAAACCACTG
>JAYPAW010000032.1:0-8445 GCA_038123915.1 Opitutales bacterium | reverse complement strand
ATGCAGGGAGGTGATATCGTGGAAAGGCTGGGATCCTATCTCGATGCAGTGCGTTCCATGGACAGATCCAATGTGAAGCAGGTGACTCAGGCATTTGAAGAATTACCCGAGGGCTATGGCAGGCATCTGGAAATGAAACTACTCATGAGAAGCTGGGCGAACTTTGACCCTGAGGGTGCCCTTGCCTATGCCTCCACCTCTCTGGATGCAAAAAGTGAGAGAAGGTTTGGCATATCCGAAGCCCTGGCTGGATGGGCGGTGAAAGATGAGCATGCGGCCATTGCATGGGCCAATCAAAACCATCCGGCTGGAGAGAATGGAGATAACCCTTTGCTGGTGGGGATCGTTAAAGGGCTGACCGAAACCGATTTGGATGCGGCCAACCGTTTATTCCTGGGATTGCCCAAGGGTTCCGCCCGCTGGCAATCCTCGAGTATCCTCGCAGAAAAATTTGCCCAAAGAGGAGTCGAGGATGGCATCCGATGGGCGGAAGCTTACCCGCAAGATGATCGCAGAATGCGGGAAACGATTCTTGGCCAGATGGGAGCAAGGCTGGCCCAGCAAGACTTATCAGCCACTGCAGAATGGACAAAATCGATGGGCGATGAACCCGGTGCATATCGGGTGATGGAAAACTTAATTCACCAGTGGGCAAGCCAGGACCCCCAGTCTGCAGCAAGTTGGATCGATGACTTACAAGATTCCAAGAAAAAGACTCATGCCATGAGCGAACTGACTGGCAGGTGGGCACTCCTCGATCCGGCGGCCACTGCAGAATGGCTCAATGCTCAGCCATCCTCGCCAGATAACGACCCAGCCATCGCTACTTTTGTATCCAGAATCCAGGGGATTGACCCTCAAGGTGCAGTGGGTTGGGCAGCCTCCATATCAGATCCCAGCCTGCGGGAAAAATCCATCCAACAGGCAATCCATGCCTGGCAGCAGACCGATCCTGAAAAAGCCAATCTTTGGATAAAAGAGAACGAAAAGGGAAACCCCTAAGCTTTTAAAAATTTAACCGAGGTTTTCGATAATCGATACAATCGGTAAAAAGAGTGCGATCACGATAAATCCGACCACAACGGCCAAAAATACAATCATAACCGGCTCGATCAGGGAGGTCACCCCGGCCACAGCATTGTCCACATCCTCATCGTAATTGTCTGCAATCCGGGTAAGCATGTCGGGAAGTTCCCCGGTTTCCTCTCCGATCTCCACCATACTGGTGACCATGCTGGGGAAAACCGGTTCCCGGTCCATCTGCACAGCCATGGACTCCCCGTCCCTGACCGCGTTATGAATATTGGTCATCGCTTTAACGAAGAATACATTGGTTAAGGTATCTCCGGTGATTTGCAGAGCCTGAAGAATAGGGACTCCACTGCTCAGGAGAGTACCAAATGTCCGGGTAATCCGTGAAATATTCGACTTACTGACCACATCCTTAACCACAGGAACATGCAAACCCAGCCAATCAAACCCTTTCGCCCCTTGCTTAGTCTTTTTGAGTAAAACAACCCCAATGACCACGCTCGCCATTCCTCCTAACACCAGGATTGGATTCGATGAAAAAAGATCACTGATATCGACCACAATTTGGGTAGGCCCAGGTAAAGGAGCTCCACGTAGCATTTGTTCAAAAATGGACTCGAACTGGGGCACAACCACCATCATGAGCAGGGTAACAATCGCCAGAGCCACAAACATAATCACACTTGGATAAATCATGGCAGACTTGACCTTCTTAATCGTTCGGATGGATTTTTCCTGAAATTGGGCAAGCCGGGTAAGTACCAGGTCGAGAACACCCCCAGCCTCTCCCGCTTTTACCATATTCACATAAAGTTTATCGAAGGTCTTTGGATACATGGCCAACCCATCCGATAAGGTGCCTCCAGAGGAAACTTTTTCGGCAACTGCTTCCAGCATGGATTTAAACTTAGGCTTTTTCTCCTGCTGTTTGATCATAACCTCCAGGCTTCGAAGCAACGGTAGACCTGCCTGGATCAAGGTGGACATCTGACGGGTAAACACAGAGACATCCTCGTTTGTGGGACCGCCCCCAATTTGAAGGTCAAGGAAACTGGACTTCTTTTTTTTCTTCGGAGATTTACCTTTGGCTTGTTTTTTGGCACTCGGTTCAGGATTTTTTGCGGAGGAACCCTGCCCTGCCAAATCCATAACCGGTGCAGTCGCTTTTACTGGAGCAGCTCCCTGTAGTACCAATTTAGAAGGGGTCAGGTTGTATTGGGCAAGGATGTTGCGGGCATCCTGTTCATCCGTTGCCTCAAAAGTACCATCCACGGAATTCCCTGAGGGATCTGTTGCTACATATTCAAAAATGGCCATGAGAAGCTTTTACTTATCTTGCTCAGAAATTAGGTATATTTCAAGACTTCCTCGACTGTGGTTTCCCCATCGAAAATAGAGCGTAATCCATCCTCTCTCAAGGTACGCATGCCCTGCTCGATCGCTTTTTGCTTGAGGACCAATGTAGCCGCACCGGAATTGATGAGTTCACGAAAAGTATCCCCAACCTTGATCATTTCAAACAATCCAGTTCTTCCCCGGTAGCCTCCATTGCTGCAGGCTTCGCACCCGGAACCAAAATAAAACTTCCGATCCCCTAGATCATTTCTGGATAAGCCCAAATTTTGCAGCATCTCATTCTTGGGATCAAATTCCTGCTTACAGCTGGAGCAAATCTTTCGGACTAACCGCTGGGCAAGAATAAACTCCAGAGAAGCAGAAAGAAGGAAGGGTTCCAGACCCATATCAATTAAACGGGTAATGGCACCGGGGGCATCGTTGGTATGGAGCGTACTCAAGACCACATGCCCGGTGAGAGATGCCTGGACGGCGATTCTCGCTGTCTCGATATCACGGATTTCCCCAACCATAATTTTATCAGGGTCTTGCCGTAAGAAAGCCCGCAGGGCACGGGCAAAATCCAAACCAACCTGGTGGTTTACCGGGACTTGCATAATGCCCTCGATCTCGTACTCCACCGGATCCTCTGCCGTGAGAATTTTGGTGTCGATTTCATTAACCTCGCGCAGAGCACTGTAAAGGGTGGTGGTTTTTCCGGAACCGGTTGGGCCGGTAACAATAAAAATACCGTTGGGCCTACGAACCGCACCCCTGATACCTGTTTTAACATTCTCTGGCAGACCGAGGTTATCGAGATCCAAATTCACTGCCGATTTATCGAGAACCCGCAAAACCACACTCTCCCCAAATTGGGTGGGAAGTGTGGATACCCGCAAGTCTACGGCCCGGCCCTCAATGGTCATTTTTATCCGGCCATCCTGAGGAATTCTGTGCTCTGCAATGTTGAGCTCTGAAATGACTTTGACCCGCGAGATCACGGGTAATGCCAAGCTTTTGGGCGGGGGTGACATTTCATATAAGGCACCATCTACCCTGTACCGGATGCGAAATTCATCCTCAAAGGGCTCAAAGTGAATATCAGAAGCTTTCGCCCGAATAGCCTGCTGTAGCACCAGGTTCACAAACCGAATAATTGGGGTTTCATTGGCGGCATCCACCAAGTCTCCCTCTTTGGTATCATCCAGGTTTTCAAATTGATCGAGACCCACATCCCCAAACAGATCGTCCATCGAAGACTGCTCCTGTCCGTAATAATGGTCGAGCAAAGCCGAGACCTGAACAGGATCGCAAACCACAATGGAAATTTCCAAATTGAGAGCGAAAGTGAGGTCATCTATGATGGATGAATTAAAGGGGTCCAATGCAAGTAAATGAACTCCACCATCGGATAAATACAAAGGCACCACCCCATACTGACGGGCGGTGTCATGGGGAATCACAGCCAATACTTCTTGTTCGATCTCCCCGACTTCTCCGACCTGTAATTCATAGCCCAAGTACTGAGAAATTAAACTAAACAAATCCTCCCGCTGAATGATCCCAGCTTGAATCACCGCATCCGCAAAAGAACGGTTCCCTTCGATTACATCCTGATCAAATAATTCATCCAAACCATGCTGGGAAACCCCATCCACTTCCCGGAAAAGGTCCCGGATTTCTGCGTTATTATCTACATACAACATCTGGGTGCTTACTCCTCCTCAGTGGTTACCATCAGCACCTCATCCAAGGTAGTGATCCCAGCCAAAACTTTACGATACCCATCGCTGCGCATCGAGCGCATACCCATCTCCCGTGCTTTGCGCCGAAGCTCAACAATGCTGACATTGTTGTAAATCATTTCCTCAATCTCCTGATTGACCACGAATATTTCAAAGACTCCCTTTCTTCCGCGGTAGCCCTTGTCTCCACACTTTGGACAGCCTGAACCTTTCATGAAGGAAGCACCGCTTGCTTGTTCCTCGGTGATTCCCAAAACCGACAGCTCGGAAGAAGTGGGTTGATAGGGCTCTTTACAGTTTTGACAGATGGCACGGACCAATCTTTGGGCAAGGGCCGCCCGCAGGGAAGCAGAGACAAGGAATGGTTTTACTCCCATATCCACCAATCTGGAAACTGCGCTGGGTGCATCGTTGGTGTGAAGCGTGCTAAAAACCATGTGACCTGTGAGAGAAGCATTAATCGCAATCTCTGCAGTCTCTAAATCACGAATCTCACCCACCATGACGATATTGGGGGCCTGTCTGAGCATTGCCCGAAGGGCCGCAGAAAAAGTCATCCCCACCTCAGTTCGCACCTGGACCTGATTGATCCCTGGCACCTCATATTCCACTGGATCTTCCACCGTGATGATTTTGCGGTCCGGCTTGTTAATCGCATTGAGGGCGGAGTAAAGTGTGGTTGATTTTCCAGAACCAGTGGGTCCAGTAACCAGAAATATACCGTCAGGCATATTGATCACTTTTTCAAATACGGTTTGGTCATCGGAAAAGAAGCCCAACTGGGGAAGTCCGAGGCTCAAACTTTCCTTGTCCAAAATACGCATCACAATACTTTCCCCATGAACCGTAGGTAAGGTCGATACGCGGAGATCAATTACTTTTTGCCCAACTTTTACATTGATCCTGCCATCCAAAGGCACTCTTTTTTCAGCGAGGCTGACATTGGCCATGAGCTTGGTTCTGGAAAGAATCGAAGGCTGTAATCTCTTGGGGGGATCGGGTTGTTCGATCAGTTTTCCATCAATCCGAAAACGAATCCTAAACTTATTCTCCAGAGGCTCCATATGAATATCAGAAGCCCGCTTTTCCAGGGCATCCTTGATCACAGAATGAACAAATTTAATGATGGGGGCATCTTCCTCACTGACATCTTCCGGGCGGACATTGTCTTCAATCTCAATATCTCCCTGCCCTAACCCATCGAGAAAGTCCTTCTCTTTTTCCTCTTCCCCAAAACCGTACAGTTGATGAATCGCTTCCAGCACATCTCCCCGATAAGCCACAGACGGGTTCACTGGCTTGCCTAACAAATGGGAAAGGTTATCGGTATTATCCTGGTCCAGAGGATTACCCAGGAGAAGATCGACGGACGAACCATCTGTGCCCAATGGTATTGCCTCATAGAAGCGGGCGTGTTCAGGACTAAGCAACCCTAAGACTTCCGGGGTTAAACTTATCGTAGATAAATCAACCGTGGGCATACTGAGTTCGGCCCCCAGGAAGTTGACCACTTCCTCTTTGGAAAGTCCTAATTGGTCTAAAAGCAGGGAAAAAAACAGAAGATTAAGCTCATCCTCCCCAACCGAACCAGCCTGCTCCTTGGCTTCGGCCAGGATTTGATCGATCAGCTCCTGGCTAACCAGGCCCTGCTCCATGAATGCTTCGGTAAGAAATTCCTCCGTTGCGTTCATCGGGTTAGCAGAAAAAATTCAGAAAACTATCGTCCAAGTCCCATGAGGAACTCAGGGTTATTTTTAGTCTTCTTTACTCGTTGGATAAACATTTCCATAGCTTCGGCTGGAGGCACGCCTTTCATCGATCGGCGCAGGGCATAAATTTTACTGAGTTCATCGGGGTGGTAAAGAAGCTCCTCCTTGCGGGTTCCGCTCTTTTCAAAGTCCAGGGCCGGAAAGATTCTTTTATTGGAGAGCTCGCGGTCTAAATGAAGCTCCATATTTCCAGTTCCTTTAAACTCCTCAAAAATAACTTCATCCATTTTGCTTCCTGTTTCCACCAGAGCGGTACCAAGGATGGTCAGGCTTCCGCCCCCCTCTATATTCCGAGCGGAGCCAAAAAACCTCTTCGGACGTTGCAGGGCAGTCGCCTCGACCCCACCACTGAGAATCTTACCGCTATTGGGCATGGTGGTGTTGTACGCCCGGGCCAGACGGGTAATGGAATCGAGCAGGATGACCACATGCTGCTCATGCTCCACCATTCTCCGTGCTTTTTCGATGACAATTTCTGCGGCATGCACATGACTTTCCGCACTTTCATCAAAAGTGGATGCAATGACTTCAGCATCGGGGACCTGTCTTCTGAAATCGGTCACTTCCTCGGGGCGTTCGTCCACCAAAAGTACAATCAGATGAGCATCCGGATTGTTTTCCCGAAGTGCCCGGGCAACGGCCTGTTGCAAAACGGTTTTACCGGTCCGAGGAGGAGCGACAATCAACCCACGCTGGCCAAATCCAACCGGGGAAACCAAATCCACCACTCGCATGGCCACATTATCCCACTCCACTTCCTGGTGGGTTTCCAGATACATTCTGCGCAGAGGATAATAAGGTGTTAGCTCCGTAAATGGAGTCACCCGGGTTGCTTCCTCGGGAGATTTCCCCATCACTTCATCAACCTGAAGCATAACCGGGCAAGTGGATTCTTCCATTTTTGCCCGGATCACCCCCTGGATTAAGTGACCTGTTTTCAGACCATATTTTCGAACCAAACGCTCAGGAATGAAAGCAGACTGAGACTTAATGCGATAATCCTCTTTTTGCTGGAGGATAAAACCATGCCCGTCTTCCATCACTTGAATAATCCCACTCAGTGCGACCGGCGTGTTTGATTTGTGAGCAGAATCCAGAACGAGATCAATTAATTCCTCACGCAATGGAGCACTGGGTAATTCTTCATCAAGATCGAGCTTTCTTACCTGATCGGTCAGATCCAAAAGGTTGAGCGAGAGATAATCATCCAAATTGATCCTATCCTTTCCGGATTCAAGTAATGGTTGAAGCAGGCTTTCGATTCCTTCGTCAGTCTTAAAATCTTCGCAATCGAGCAACTGCCCGACATCGAGAGGCTTGGCTTCCGTCTCTTCATAGGGTAATCGTCTGGGCTTTTTAAATTTTTGTTTTCGACGGAGCTTCTTTTTCTCCTGCCAGGTTAACTTCTTTTGCCCCTGTGCATTTGGTCCACCCTGATTGGGATGATGCCTGGGCGAGGGGTTGGCATTTTCGTTCTTGGAGGATCGTGGAGAGTCGGTTTCTTTTTCTTTGGGAGAATCCTCATCCCCATTTTCAGAAGATTTACTTTCAGCAGGGGGAAGGTCTTCCTCTGGACGAGGTCTTTCCTGCTCGGGTTCATCTCCATCGGTACTGAAAAAGAGTTGGCGATCGGAAGAGGACTCAGGTGAGGGAGAAGGAGCTTCTTCCGCAGAAGGAGAAGAAGGAACAGCCTCTTCCTTGGATTCGGCAATGGATGCATCCTCAACCGTTTCTTCGGCTTTTGCTTTTTTGGTTCGGGTTGTTTTTCTTACTGGCATGGATTGGTAATCATTTAAAAATTTATGAAATAAGCAGGTCAAACTGCTCGGCTTGTTGATTCAGAAAATGCGAATCCCCCCCACCCCATAGCACAAAATCTGCTTGTTCCACTTTTTCGTACAGAGATAGTTGGCTGGCGATGCGGCATTCAGATTCCTTATCGGATAATCCTCGGGCTTGTAGGCGTTTTAAAATCACAGGTTTTGGGGCGTAAAGGGAAATGGTACAGCTGAAGTTGTTTTGCAGTTTATTTTCAAACAATAAAGGCAGCTCGATCATGCACTTTTGCGAAGAACACGATTGAATGAAAGAAAGCCATTTGGATCGAATGATGGGGTGAAGCAAGTTTTCGATCCAATCTCTTTCCTGAACCTTGGAAAACACTATCCGACCCATGGCCAATTTGTCAATGCTTCCGCTTGCATCCACAACCTTCTCACCCCATCGGCTCTCGATCTTCTTTCGTACATCCGGATCTGAATCTAAAAGCTCATGAGCCAAAGAATCTGCGGAGATGACCGCCCACCCCAGCACCCTAAATGCTTCTAGAGCGGTCGACTTACCACAGGCAATACCCCCAGTCAATCCAACCACAGTTTTATTTTGACTCACAACCATCTTACTAAATTCTTTCCATCTTTAAGAAGCTAGCAAGTTTGTAAATCGCTAGAATTTTGACTATCGTCTTGCCAGTTATCTCGCCTGTATCATAATAAAACCTTTGCTTCTTTGGTAGGGTATCCAAGTGGCTAAAGGATGCGGACTGTAAATCCGCCCGCTTCGGC
>JAYPAW010000031.1:0-8569 GCA_038123915.1 Opitutales bacterium | reverse complement strand
CATATGCAAAAGGCCATTCTCGCAGCATTATCCAAATTTAATTCTATAAAATGAAACTTATACTCGCATATTCTGGAGGTCTAGACACCTCCGTACTTGTTCATTGGTTTGCCAATCATCATGGAGCTGAAGTGATTACTTATTGTGCGGATGTTGGCCAGGAAGAAGAGCTCGACGGGCTCGAGGAGAAAGCTATGGCGACTGGTGCCCAAGCCCACCGCACCCTTAACCTGGTCGATGAATTTGCCCGTGATTTCATTTATCCTATGGCACGGGGAAATGCGGTGTATGAAAGTCAATATTTATTGGGTACATCTATTGCCCGCCCCTTAATCGCAAAGGCCCAAATTGAAATAGCCCGAGAATTTAATGCAGATACAGTCGCTCATGGAGCCACCGGCAAAGGCAATGATCAATGCCGGTTCGAGCTCACTTTTTCGGCCCTTGCTCCCGATTTAAAAATTTTGGCCCCATGGCGGGACGCTTCCTTTCGCAAGCGGTTTCCCGGGCGTACAGAAATGATTGAATACTGCCGGGACCACAAGATTGATGTCGAAGCCAGTGCATCCAAGCCCTACTCAATGGACCGCAATCTCTGGCATATTTCCTATGAGGCAGGTATCCTCGAAGATCCATGGTTTGACCCCACCACTCCTGAAAACCGGTCCATGTTTAAATTAACTCAGGACCCCATGCTTGCTCCGGATGAACCCCAGTATATTGAGCTCGAATTTTTGGCAGGAAATTGTGTGGCGATCGATGGCAAAAAGGGAACTCCAGCAGAAATCATCCGCTCCCTAAATAGCATCGCAGGCAAACATGGTATTGGCCGGGTAGACTTAGTTGAAAACCGTTTTGTGGGAATGAAAAGTCGGGGCGTCTATGAAACTCCTGGTGGTACCATTTTGCTTCATGCCCACCGCCAGTTGGAAACTTTGACCATGGATCGTGACCTCATGCATCTGAGGGATTCCTTAATTCCCCGTTATGCTGAATTGATCTATTATGGCTTTTGGTACGCTCCAGAAAGAGAAGCCCTTCAGGCCTTGATTGATGAGAGCCAGAAAACAGTTTCGGGCATCGTACGATTAAAGCTCTACAAAGGCAATGTCACCACTGTGGGTCGAAAATCAGACCTATCTTTATATGATACTGCTGTTGCGTCGATGGAGGGAGATCTTTCGGATTATCAACCGGAGGATGCGGGAGGGTTTATCCGCCTCAATGGATTGAGGCTGATGGAGCGTGCCCGTAAGCAAGGATACAAACCAGTCTAATTTTTGTGAATCTACTGGTCATTGATAATTATGATTCCTTCACCTACAACCTGGTGCAGTATTTTGGCGAATCTGGTGCGGAGTGTAAGGTTCTTAGAAATGATCAGTATAAACTCGAAGATATAGACATATCCCCCTTTGACGGACTGGTGATTTCCCCGGGTCCGTGTGACCCGGACCAAGCCGGAATCAGTTTACCAGCGGTTAAACTATGGGCTGGCCAAAAGCCATTACTCGGGGTTTGCCTCGGGCACCAATGCATCGGTCAGGCTTTTGGAGGAAGCATCGTGCGTGCCGATCGATTAATGCATGGAAAAACCTCACCCGTATACCATCATAATAATGAAATCTTTCTGGGAATGCCCTCCCCCTTTGCCGCAACCCGTTACCACTCCTTGGTGATTGAACCGAAGAGCCTTCCTGCGGAATTGGAAAAAACGGCCTGGACAGAAGAAAACGAAATCATGGCGGTACGGCACCGGGACCTTCCCATCTGGGGCGTTCAATTTCATCCGGAGTCTCTTGCAACAGATAGTGGAATTATGGTCTTGAAGAATTTCCTCAAATATTGTTAGAACATATTCAGTGTGTGTGGAATGTGGAATTCTTGTAAGTGACTAATGCTTTGTCCGAAATGTTCATCCCTTGATCTCAAGGTTTTAGAAACGCGGGCAGGCAAGGTTGCTTCTACGCGTAGAAGAAGAGAATGCCAATCCTGTGGGCATCGGTTTAGCACGATCGAAGAAGTGCTTCACGAAGACCTCACGGTGGTAAAAAGAGATGATCGCCGGGAATGCTTTGATCGTACGAAACTGGCCATGAGCCTGCGTCGTGCCATCGCCAAGCGCCCGATCGATGCCGAACAAATCAATGCTCTTCTGTCGGATACCCTCAGAAGGATCGAAAATGAGTTCGATAACGAACTCCCAAGCCGGGCGATTGCGGATGCAGTGATGCATGGCTTGCGTACAGTAGATTCGATCGCCTGGCTAAGATACGCGAGTTTTTACGAGGATTTCACACAGTTCTCTCGGTTTGCCGAGGAAATTCTTTATTTGGGTGGGGAAAGGAAAGGTGAAAACAGCGGCGGGTAAAAAAGACGACTATACAAGACTGCAAAATTTAAATTCACTCTTCATGGTGATGGGAAGTGTATCCTCTCCGGAGGAAACGATGCAGTTGCAAAGAACTTTGTCTTTCATGCGTGAAAACGATGGCAAAGACCGGATGACCATACAATCCTTTGAGCATTGTATTGATCAGGTGGTGCGTTTTCATTTCCCGAACAAACGCAACCTTAGGCATACCCACTGGAATGCCAGGCATCACCTGATTGACCCTCTTTGGGTTCATGCATCCGTACTTGAGTTTGTGCGATCGATTCAGGATTCCATGACAGGCCTTTTGCTCGTATCCGGATTGCGTGAATCCTTAAAAGGAGAGAAAAAACGATGGACTGCCAAGTGCGAACAAGAGTACCTGGAAATTCGGGAATTTATCGAAACTTTGGTGGTACGCCATGCCCGACAAGGGCAAGACCTCTCCGTTTTATTCTTCTAGGATTCTTGCTCGGGATAACTTCCCAACAAACGAAAAAAAGCACACGCTCCCTTGAGTTCCTGTATGGCTTCAGCGACGGAAGCCTCCTCAGGGTGTCCGATAAAATCGACAAAGAAAAAGTAGTCCCACGATTTTTTCTTACTTGGACGGGATTCGATCTTACAAAGGTTTAAGCCTCTTTCCGAAAAAGGTTTTAACGCATTTTGCAAAGCTCCTATTTCATCCTGTAAAGACATAACCAGGCTGGTGCGGTAGTGTACACCTTCACGCATAGGCAAAGACTGGCGGGCAACCACTAAAAACCGTGTAACATTATCCGAGCGATCCTGAATCCCAGCCTCGATCATAGGGACATCATAAATATTTCCTGATAGCTCCCCTGCAATGGCGGCGACTTCTTTAAGGGACTGGCAACCTTTCACCGCCTCTGCGGTGCTGCTAACGGGAACAAGCTGGGCATTGGGTAAATGACTTCTCAACCAATCTGAGCACTGAGCCAAGGCTTGATCCTTCGATCGTACTTCTTTGATTTCCGCCAGAGCAGAATGACTGAACAGGCAATGACGAACCCGTAAGAAAACCTGGGCAATAATCGTTAATCCAGAATCAACCAAAAGATCAAGCGAGCGGTTTACAGCCCCCTCTGTGGAGTTTTCGATGGGAACCACTCCGTAATCACAATGGCCCGCCTCAACGGCAGAAAAGACATCCGGAATGTCAGGCAATGCCCGATATTCCAAGCCGGACCCGAAGTTTTTGACCGCGGCTTGATGGGTATAGGTAGCCTCGGGCCCGAGATAACCGATCACTATATCTTTCTCCAAGGCAATCGATGCAGATATCACCTCCCGGTAAACTGCCCGAAGGGAACTGTCCCGGAGGGGTCCTTGGCTAAACCCAGTTACCTTCTGAAAAACCTGTTCTTCTCTCGCAGGATCATAGGGATCTACCCCAGAAAGTTGTTTAATTTTACCAATTTCACAGGCCTTCCCAACGCGTAAGTTTAGTAGCCTGACAATTTCTGAGTCGATTTGATCGATCTCTTCCCTTAGGGATTCTAGTTCACTTTTATTCAAACCTATATCGAAAAACCAATTTGGAAAGATTTGCAACACCCTTGCACTCTTGCAACTGCATATCCATTCTTTCTTCTGCGAAAAAAATATAAATAAATAGTATGAGCTGTAACCGAAACTTTTCTTCCATCGTTGTGGATGGTGATGACCGAGCCCCCAATCGTTCCATGCTCCGTGCGGTTGGTTTTGAGGATGAAGACTTTCAAAAGCCCCAGGTAGCAGTCTGTTCCGCCTGGAGCATGGTCACCCCCTGCAACTCGCACCTCGATGAGCTTGGTAAGATGTCTGTTGTTGGCGTGGATGAAAGTGGAGGGAAAGCGGTTCCCTTTGGCACCATTACCGTATCAGACGGGATCAGTATGGGAACCCCAGGCATGAGGTATTCCTTAGTCTCCAGGGATGTGATTGCGGATTCCATCGAAACGGTTGTGGGGGCGGAAGGGATGGATGGATTGGTCGCTATTGGTGGATGCGATAAAAATATGCCCGCCTGCGTTATGGCCTTAGCCCGGCTGAATCGACCCGGGATTTTTGTTTATGGTGGTACCATCCTTCCTGGGATTCACAAAGAAAAGAATCTTGATATTGTATCGGTTTTTGAAGCTGTGGGATCTCATGCTTCTGGAAATATCTCCCACGAAGAACTTACCGAGATTGAGAAAAAAGCGATCCCAGGCCCCGGTTCTTGCGGAGGTATGTATACCGCCAACACGATGTCATCCGCTATCGAGGCCCTGGGGATGAGCCTTCCAGACAGCTCAGCTCAACTCGCAGTTTCCGAGGACAAGCGATTGGATGCCAAAGCTGCCGGTGCTGCAGTGGTTCATCTCATTGAAAAAAATATCCGACCCCGTGATATCATGACCCGAAAGGCATTTGAAAATGCCATAACCGTGGTGATTACGCTTGGAGGGTCGACCAATGCGGTGCTTCATCTTTTGGCCATGGCTCACGAAGCTGAAGTTCCGCTTTGCTTGGACGATTTTACTGAAATTGGCAAGAGAGTGCCTGTTCTTTGCGACCTGAAGCCCAGTGGGAAGTATAATATGTCCCACTTTGTGAGGATTGGCGGGTTGCGTCCGCTGCTTAAAACCTTACTCGAGCAGGGCTTACTTCACGGAGATTGTATGACGGTGACTGGCAAGACTCTTGCGGAAAATGTATCGGATGCCACCCCCTATGCACCCTACCCCAGTGGTCAGGACCTAGTTCGCCCTTTTGATGACCCAATCAAACGGGACAGTCATTTGCGTATCCTCTACGGAAATTTGGCATCCGAAGGTGCGGTGGCTAAAATTACGGGCAAAGAAGGTCTTACATTTTCTGGCACTGCCATTGTCTATGAATCCGAGGAAGCGGCGCTTCGAGGGATTCTGGATGGAGCGGTGCAGGCTGGACATGTGGTTGTCATCCGCAACGAAGGTCCGGTTGGTGGCCCTGGCATGCGCGAAATGCTTTCCCCGACCTCTGCCATTATGGGTCGAGGTCTGGGAAAAGAAGTTGCCCTGATCACGGATGGACGTTTCTCAGGCGGAAGTCATGGATTTGTGGTTGGCCATGTGACTCCAGAAGCTGCTGTTGGTGGTTTGATTGGCCTACTTATAAATGGTGACCCAATCACGATTGATGCAGAAAATAACCAACTCACCCTTGATTTAGATTCTGAAGAAATCGAAAAGCGCAAACAGGCATGGACTACTCCAGAACCCAAAGAAAAAAGAGGTGTTCTCGCCAAATACGCCAAACTCGTAAGCTCTGCCTCACTTGGGGCGGTCACTCATTAAACAAACACAATCAGCTCTCATTCTATGAATCCATCCTACTATCAAACTTTTGAAGAATTAGGTTTCTCTGCCGATTTTCGACTCGTTGGCTTCCCTGAAGATTATATCGCCCAACAAAGTGCACAGGCAAAACAAGCCTTAGCCTCGATGAAAGAACTGGAGTCAGGCTCCATAGCCAATCCTGATGAAGGTAGAATGGTCGGGCACTATTGGTTACGAAACCCAAGTCTTGCTCCAACCCCGGAGATTTCCGATTCGATCACGGAAGCATTAAACCGGGTTAAGGATTGTGCCCAGAGAGTCCGAGAAGGCACTCTAGCCAGCCCGCACGGTGCGTTTACAGACCTTTTAGTGATTGGAATTGGAGGATCCGCACTTGGCCCCCAATTTGTGGGAAAAGCCCTTTCCAAATCTTCTGGCGATGATCTCAGAGCCCATTTCTTTGATAACACGGACCCCGACGGGATCGACTTCACTTTATCCCAGATTGGGGAAAGTTTATCCACCACTCTGGTTTTGGTCATTTCTAAATCGGGTGGCACCCCAGAGACCCGTAACGGGATGATTGAAGCTCAGCATGCCTTCCAAAAAAAGGGTTTAGATTTCAGCAAACAAGCCATCGCTGTTACCGGTGAAAACAGCAAACTTCACCAGGTGGCTCAGGAGGAAAACTGGCTCGATTTTTTCCCCATGTGGGACTGGGTGGGTGGCCGGACAAGTGAAACTGCCGCGGTAGGTTTGCTGCCTGCTGCTTTACAGGGGTTTGATATCGACCTTCTTCTTCAGGGTGCATCGGAAATGGATCAACTTACCCGATCAGAAGATACGCTTCGGAACCCAGCCATGATGTTGGCGTTGGCCTGGTTTCACCTTACAGGCGGCAAGGGAAGCAAAGACATGGTCATTCTTCCTTACAAGGATCGTCTCGAACTTTTCGCCAAGTATTTACAGCAGCTCATTATGGAGTCTCTGGGGAAGGAAAAAGACCTTTCCGGCAAAGTTGTGAACCAGGGTATCGCAGTTTATGGAAACAAAGGATCGACCGACCAGCACGCCTATGTCCAACAGCTTCGCGAAGGTATACCCAATTTTTTTGCCACCTTTATTGAGGTTTTGAAATACCGGGAAGGAACGGAAGTAACGGTGGATGAGGACGGAATGACTTCCGGAGACTACCTGCATGGCTTTTTTCTGGGTACCCGGGATGCTCTGCTCGAAAAAGACCGCCAGTCTATTACCCTAACGATTAACGAAGTGAACCCATATTCCATTGGTATGCTTATTGCCCTCTACGAACGAGCGGTTGGATTTTATGCCACTCTGGTGGGAATTAATGCCTACCACCAACCAGGTGTGGAAGCGGGCAAAAAAGCCGCAGCCAAAGTTTTAAATGTGCGTAAGGAGATTACCCACTGGTTATCTCAAAATCCATCTACTCCTGTCAGTGCTGAAGAACTGGCCCAAAAGCTTAGCATGGAAGAGCAGTGTGATTGGGTATACAAGATCCTTGAGAGCCTTTGTGCGAATGTCCCCTCCAAGTATACCCGTACCAAAGCAGATCATCCTCTTAACGATCAGTTTCAAGCCTCTGCATAGATCAAGCTAAGAAAGAGATTGCGAATTATGTAGGCTTGATTTCATGTCCATGATTTTGATTACTCTTTACTGGTAAATGAAGGTCACCCTAAACAAAGATGGTACGCCCCGTAAAATAGGAAGCGGTAAGACCAAGGGAGCTGGTTCCTTTGCCAAAATTAAATGGGAACAACTGCGTGAGTTCGTCAAGGAGGATCAGGATATTGTCGTAAGCCGAGTTTGGCTTCGCTCCGTGGGTGCGTTGAGCCCGAAAAGAAGATCTAAGAAAAAAGGATCTTTACCTCCTGCCAGTGTGCCAAGCAATTCTGACAAAAAGGGTGCTACGCCCCCACCTCTGAGAAATGTGCCTAAGGCTCAACCCGTCCCCAAGCCTAATCAGGTACAGGAGCAAAACAGGGATGAGGACGACTACGATCCGCCTCCCCTTTTTGCATCCATCGGCGAGATCAAAAAGTACTGATCTTTAAAACGGAGAAAATGGGGAAGGAACAAAAGGATCTTCCGCCTCATTGGATGATCCTGGGAAATCGGGGTTATTCAAATTTTGCTCTGAATCATCCGTGTCATCCGTAGGATCCGAATCTTCGTCGCTAACAGAATCATCGGAACCTTGGGTTGGTATTTGAGTTAAGACACCATCTTCATCCAAAAAGCTCGTAATCACCGTATCAGGAGAGGATTCCAAGTCCTCGGCACGCACATCCCGAATCCACCAGTCCTGGTATTCCAATACCCCCTCTTCCTTGTACTGCTGAACAGCACCCCACCTGGAACCGGCATATTGAGGAACCAGAAGCCTTCGGTCGGCATCGTAAGTGTAACGTGCATCCCATGCCTTTTGAACATAAGCTGGGGGTTGACCACTTCCAGCAGATTGCTTGTTTTGCGTGGATTGTCCGGCATGCCTGCCACAAGAGACAAGAAACAAAACTAAGAAGGAAAGTGATATTAGTTTTCTTGCCGAAGATTTCATGGGAATGGGTTATTACAATGCAATCTTTCGCTAAAAATCAATCCTTACTTGGTCTGCGGTACCAAAAAGCACATGCCTTTTGGTTCCTCAAAAACAGGGGAAAACCGATCAGGGGCAAAATCATCTTTAGGATCGACCAGTCGCTATACCACTCCAGCTTGCGGGCAGAGGAAACCACGGGCGGGGACATGATCACCCGAACGCCCATACCAGCCTTTTTCGATTCCTTTTTTAATTTCCTGGATAAAACAATCTCTTCACCCGCAAAGTGGGTCTCAGGAAATCCTCCTGCAAGAAAAAACA
>JAYPAW010000030.1:0-8680 GCA_038123915.1 Opitutales bacterium | reverse complement strand
CAGGTGAGGGGGTAATGATGGTGCCGGCATCTCCTTTGATTGCGACGATGCTGCAACCGGTTTTTTCACGGATTTTGGAATCCTTCACCGATACACCGGCGAGCGATTTTGGGGTCTTTTCACTGAACACATCGAGACCTTCGGTAATCATCAGAATTTCCGCCCGGTTGAGGAGATTGAAGATGGTGTTCGCTCCCATCCAGTCCTGCGACATGACAAAATCGGCTCCAGCCCGGTGCAGAGGTTCCACATTTCGGTGAAGGAATGCACGGCTGACGATTTGAATATCGGGGCGTAATTTTCGGCAATAAATGGTGAGATACATGTTGCTCTCATCATTGTGGCTGGTGATGACCACTGCAGGTGCCTTGTTGATTCCTGCCCGTTCGAGAACAGTTTTTTCGGAGGCATCCCCGAGAATAGAATTATCGACCATACCTGCTTTTTTCTGATCGGTTTCGATCACCCGGTAGGGCACATTCATCTCGTGGAGAGTTTTGGCGGTTTCCCGCCCAACTCTACCAGCACCTATAATAATGACTGGAGCGGAGTTACTGGAGAAATTCCGGAAGTCGTGGTCATACTTATCAAAACTGCTTTGGATACCTGCGAGCAAAAGCACGGTGTGGTTGTTAAGCATGGTGCCGGGGGAAGGTGTCTCAAATTTGCCCCGTTCCCAAATTCCCACCACATTGACTCCGTAATCCTCCCGGAGTTTGGTTTCCTGCAACTGCTTGCCAACCAGGGGGGTGCCATGAACAGTGGCCTCTGCGATCAATACCTCCCCGAAGGAACCGATTACATGGGTATTATTGTCGGTGCAGGAAATACGGCGTGCCAGAAAGCTGCCCATTTGCTTGGCGAAACGGATCACATGATTGGCCCCGGCCAGTTCAATGATGTCTTCTGAGCTTGGGTTGTTGCAGGTGCCAACGATGGGGAGTTTTGGATCAAGGTCCCGGGCTCGGAAGGCGACATTGACATTACGGATATCATCATCGGTTGCCACAACCATAGCCGCATTTTTAATCCCGGCAGCGTAAAAGGTATCGCGGTCTTCAATCGATCCAAACATCACCGGGATACCCATATCATGGTATTTTTGAGCCTCTTTGATTTTGTCGACCACCAGCACGAAAGGATAGCCAAAGTGGGTGAGTTTTTCCATCAGAGCATGGCTGATGGAGTCGTAGTGCGTAAGAATCACATGCTTTTGCTCTCCGGGTTCGTACTTTTTGGGGACCCGTGCACCCGATTGATATTCGAGAAAGGGTTTGTAGAGGAACTCCATGAATGCAAAGGGCAAAACAATGAAGAGGTAAAACACCCCGGTAAACATAACCGCCATGGAAAACAATCTCCCGGTATCTCCAGTAAAGGTGATATCGCCATAGCCTAAAGTGGACATCGTTGTAAGCACCCAATAGAAGGACTCTACCCAGCCAATGGTTTCGCCACCGCGTTCAGTACCCATAAAGGAACGGTAGAGGTTCATGTAAATGACAACAAAGACTGCCAGTACCACAAAGAACCTAAGCAACCGGGTTGCGTTCTTACGACGGTTGCGCTCCTTGAAGACGGAGGGCATGAAATGGAGAGAATCTTTCATGACTATATCCATTCATTAGATGGATTGTGATTGGGGAGCGAGAATGTTTTGCGCCCAATTAAGGGAAGATTGGAATAAGTTGATTTCAGGTTGAAGATATGGTCTGAATCGGAGAAAGCTTGTAGGGTGATTATTTTATCATTTCAGTTCAGGGATTCCCGGCTTGGTTAAGCTTACTCTTGTAGGCGGAGTGATTTGATTTTATGCAAACTTGCAAAGAATAAGTGAGTCCCGAGAAGACAAAGCCATCCTTGGTCGAAGTTCTTCCTCTTGGAGGTTATGATTTACCTCTGACCTATGGAGCCAAAGAATCCTTATTTAAAGATTTGAAAGTCGGTTCATTGGTGCGAATTCCCCTGGGCGTTCGCCGGGTCACAGGCTTAGTTTCATCCATCTCCCCCAAGCATGCTCCTCCAAGGGAAAAATTACGCTTCATAACGGCTCTTGTGCAACCAGAACCAGTCCTGAGTCCGGAACTTGTGCAGCTGGCAAAATGGGTCTCTTCTTACTACGCCAGTTCTCTTGAGAGTACCCTGGGTGCGATGATTCCTTCCTCGGTTCGGGATGGTATGCTGGCCAAAAAAAGGAGGATGATTGAAGTGGTTCAGGTAACCGATGCGAAAGTGGCTGAATTACTGGCCCGTTCTCCAAAGCAGATGCAGGCTTATCAAATGCTCAGAGAAACTGTGGGAAATAAAATAGATGCAGTTAATTGGGCAAAAAAAGCTGGGGTCTCTGCCTCGGTGCTTGATGGGTTGATCCAGAAAGGATTGGTCGAGGAAACGATCAGCGAAGTGAATCGCGATGCCTATGGAGATGATTGGAGCGAAAGGGAAGAGGAAAGTGTGGAATCTTTGCGTGAATTAACGCCCGAGCAACAACAGGCAACCAATGAGATTTTAGCAGATTTGGATACGGGCGAATTTCGTGCACGACTTGTACAGGGAGTCACAGGTTCTGGAAAAACAGAAGTTTACTGCCAAGCGATGGAAAAAGTACTAGCGGGGGGAGGTGGAGTTTTGTTCCTGGTTCCGGAAGTTGCCCTTGCCCCACAGACTGTGGACCGCTTGCGCTCGAGGTTTGGTAAAATAGGGGAACAAGTGGTGGTTTGGCATAGTCACCTCTCTGCTGGCGAGCGGCTGGATGCCTGGCGGAACCTGGTCCAGGGAAAAGCCAAAATTGTGGTGGGTGCCCGTTCCGCCATTTTTGCCCCCGTGCAAAACTTAAAGTTGGTGGTTGTGGACGAGGAGCATGAGCAAGCCTACAAGCAGGAAGATTCTCCTCGATATCATGGCCGGGATGTTGCGGTCTATCGATCCTTTCTAAATAAGGCGGTGTGCCTTCTTGGATCCGCTACACCTTCCCTGGAAACCGTCCGAAATGTGGAGCGAGGGAAATACCAAAAGTCCACTTTAAGGAAGCGGATTGACGGCAGGGAGTTACCCTTGGTTCATCTGGTCGACATGCGCCGGGAAGCCCTCAAACAAAAGGTGGCCCCTGTGCTTTCACAACCCTTGGTGGAAGCCTTAAGGCAGCGTTATGAGGACAGGGAGCAAAGTATCCTGTTTTTAAATCGAAGAGGCTTCAATACGACGATGTTTTGTACCGAATGTGGAGAAGTTGAGCAGTGCAGGGACTGCAGCATTGCGATGACTTACCATCGAACGGACCACTACCTGCACTGCCATCTCTGTGGATACCGCAAACCGGCACCGCAAATTTGTGGGAATTGCCAGTCTTTGGATATTCGTAAAAAAGGCCATGGGACCCAAAGAATTGAAGATTTAGTGGAAGCCGTCATGCCCCGAAAAGCCAGGATTGTACGGGTGGATGCGGATGTGATGACCAAAAAAAATCTTTTTCGTGAGATCCTCAGCGATTTTCGCAAAGGCAAGATTGATGTACTGGTGGGTACACAAATGATTGCCAAGGGGTTGGATTTCCCCCGGGTCACTTTGGTTGGGGTGATAGATGCGGATCTTCCGTTAAGAATGGAAGATTTTCGGGCATCCGAACGTGCCTTTCAAATTTTGGTCCAGGTTGCAGGACGTGCAGGCAGGGGAGACCGGGCGGGCGAGGTTTATGTGCAAACTTATGCCCCTCATGAAAGTTGCATCCAATTTGCGAGACGGGCGGAATTGGATGAGTTTTTGGAGGAAGAGTTGGCGATGAGGAAGGAGCTAAGGTATCCTCCCTATCGTCATCTTATTCGACATGTTTTCCGGGGGAGAGGAGAGGAGAAAACCCGTTTTTACGCAGAACAATGGCGCAGGAAGCTCGATGAGTCCTCTTTGGAGGGAGTTGAGGTGAAGGGTCCGGCAGCTACCCCTTTAGCCAAGATCAAGGGGTACTATCGATACCATCTATTTTACTTAAGCTCTTCGGTGCAAAATTGCCTGAGGCAAATCCAGGGTATCCGAAATGAATTTCCCTTGGACAAGGAGGTTTTTGATATTTTGGATGTGGATGCCTATCAGGTTTCCTGACGCTTAGTTGTTGATTTCCCTGAGCGGAATGAGAGAACGCACACCATGGGGGTGTTTCCTGATCAGGAGAACTCCTGAACCAGCAGGGATAGAAAGGTCGTTAATCGGGGCATTTCCTCTTCCAAGTTTCTGCCATCCACCCGGATGAACCACCACTCTGGGCGGGCGGGTGTATAAGAAACCACCCTGAGTGATGGAAATGGATTGAATGATGCCATCTTCAACGATTCCAACCGCCTTGGCACCGATTCCACCACCGCCAATAATAGAGAGGGTCACATTGTTATCATAGCCTGCCCCTGGGTGACCTGTGGACCAGGTCGCCGATCCATCGTTAATGAAATCGGTATGGTTTTTGGCATCCTTCAATTCAAAAGTATTGGAGGTTGGATTTGTGATCTCCCATTCCCCATTGACCGGAGATTCGATGATTAGCCCGTCTCCGTCCTCCACAATCGTACCATCCGCATCAATTTGATCTTTATTCTCATTGGTTAAATACCCAAATGCAGAGGAAATGGTTACACGGAATCCACTCTTTACCCCATGATTTCCCGAGGTTGTGACTACAACATTGCCCGAGGTTGGGTTGCTGATGGCAATAATGTTTCCATTGGACATGGAAAAATCGTTTTGAGTCAAAGCACCCCCAATCCCAGAACCTTTGCGGGCAGAAATCCTCGCATCCAAAGTAATGGCTAGATTGGTTCCATCGTGCCAATAGGTAGACCATCCTGAGGAATTGAGGATTTGAAGATTATCTGCCCGGTCCTGGTCTGGGTGGGCTAACCATAAGGTACGGTTTTGATCAGTGGAGGAATTATCTTCGGTGATCCTTTCGCGACCCATTAAGTCAGAAAGCTTAAGGTCGGTAGGAAATGGGTTGCAGACCAGTTTGGATCGATTGAATTCCGGGAGTACCCAGGTAGAAGTGATGCTTGGTGCGATTCCAGAAAAGAAAAGGGTCGCATTTTCATCGAACCTTCGAGCAATAATCAGAGATTCATCCGGAGCGATCACTTGATCGGTGGTCGTTTCAGAGGGAGAGTGAACCAATCGCCAGTCTGTGCCGTTGTGAAAGTGTGGAATGAAATCAGAGGAGTCTCCAACCTGTTCATCTGGATCTTTGAGCAAATATACCCAGTCGGCCCGACTTGCATTGATGTCTGGGTGCAATTTCAATTCATCAATAGAGGAACCGAAGAGAGAACCGAGGGTCCATCCCTTCACCACTTCCACAAATTGACCAGATTGAATGATTTCGCTAACCAACGGAATTCCATCCGAGCTACCCGTATCCAAGGAATTGTTTAATTCTAAAGAGTAATCTGAATTAGAGATGATGGGTAAATGGAGTCCAAGTGAAGTGGAAGTTGGGTCTGTTATTTTGAGAAAGTAAGAACCTCCCTCGATTTTTACAGTTGGTGGCTGCTTATAACCCCTGCCTTTTTCCAAAATAGAAATTCCAGTGATGTTCTGGGTTGATGCATTCCATTCGATCAATGCAGACGCGGAGCGAAAATGGGTGGCCTCAGCATTTTCCTGATTAGGCGGAGAAATTATAACTCTTGGTGGACCAAGATACCCACTGCCTGGATTCAATAAGCTGATCGATGAGAGCGAGCCATTTGCATCTAAAAATGCTTCCGCTTTTGCAGGAATGGAATGGAGCACGCCACTGGGGAGTGGGCCTTTGAAATTGGATGGATTAGCCACATCAGGTGTCCTGAAAAAACTGACATTGTTTTCTGCACTCGATTGGATGGGTCCTCGAAAAAGAGGAGTGTTCTGTACGCCAGGAGAAAAGATCGAGTAGGTGGGGGCATCCCATGACCCTGCTTGCAAGGAGACAGAAAGCACTCCCATGGATTCACTGGAACTCGAACCGAGAATGGTATGATGAGTCCACACACCGATGAGCAGAATCAGGCAGGTGTGTAGTTTTTTAAATCTTGAATCCATGGAAGTGCAAAAAAGCTATGTAAAAAAAATTTTTATTTTTTAGATACTTTCTGGCCTGATTTTTTCCATCCAGAAATTCCAGCAGAAAGGTGTTTTACATTTTTGTAACCCAGTTCTGAAGCCGCATTGGCTCCCCTTAAATAAGCACGGCATGATGGACCGCCACAGTAAGCGACCACCAGGGTGTTCTTATCTTTAGGAAGAAGGTTTTTTAGGTCAGCTTTTTGAGATGAGAATTCGATTGCACCTGGGATATGCCCATTGGCAAAGGAGTTGGGACCGTTTACATCGATCACCGCTACTTCTTTTGCAGAAATTGCTTTTTGAAGATCTTCCACGCTGATATCCGGGAAAGTTGCGGCAGAGAGAAAGCTGGAGATAAGGAGCAGGGGTAGCAGAGCAGATATTTTTTTAATCATGGGTTTCGATTTACTAGTTATTGGTTATTGTTGTGATTGGTAAAAGAATCATTCGGGTTATTCGATTTTTCTGATGGTCAGACGCAGAAATTTATGGACCTTTGGTTGAGCAGGTTCATTGGCCAGATAAGTGACTCTCTCCATGCCTCCGCCTATTTGTATTCGGTTCTCTAGAGTAGGAGACGAGGGTATCCAGGTCCGTAAATCCAAACTCTCCTCGATGATGTAATCGAATTGTTCTCCAGTGGAACTTAGGGGATTGGTGTAGCGAACAAAAGAAATCCTCGATTTACCAGATTCAGATCCGATTAACTGTGGAGCATTGATCTGATCAAAACCAAGCGAGTCCATCCCGGTCGCACGCTCAAATAAGTTGCTGTACCCATCGCCGTCCGAATCAAAGTCATCCTGGTCAAAATCATAAGTGGCTTGTGTATCAGTCCATGTGGGGAGTTGTGCTTTTCTTTGATCAATGAACCTGCTTTTTAAGGCGTTATACCTGGGGTCTTTTCGACGGTTTTCAAGCCAGGCAGATTTGGTGGGTTTTACCACTTCAAGGGTTCTCGTGCGGGGCAGAGCAGATGCAAAGTTTTCATCCGCTGGGATTGTAAATGATAAAGTTACGGTTCCTGTTTTATGAGCAATGATTTGGTTGGTTCCAGAGATTTCGACGATAGTAGGATCAGAGCTAGCCAAAGAGATGCGGCCACCACTGCTGGCGTAGGCACCAGGTATAGGCATGGGTCTTCCACTTACCATAACTGGGTCAAGAGGACCTTCTTTTTTAAGGTCACTAAAAAGGATAGTGGGGCGGGTACGGTTCGATATCTCGATGGTGAGGAATTTTGTTTCAGCAGCTTCAATGTAAGCGTTTCCGCTCTGGTTTGCAGAAATTACAATCGTGCCTGCAGAACCATCCAGCGTAACCACTCCTAGTGGATCGATCGTTGCTGGGCCTGATTCTATTTTCAGGATAACAGGGAGTCGATAAACAGGATGGTTTTCTCCAGAGGATTCAGCCAATGCCTGAATTTGGAAAGGTGGGTCTTCCCGAACCTTTTCTGGCACAACACTAAACTCGATTTCCTGGGAATCTTTTCTAAAGTTTGGATCCGAGAAATCAATAATTTCCAAGGTTACTGCCTCGGTGGGAGCTGCAAAAAATCGGGTGTTTCCAGTTTGATAGGCGGTAATAGTGACTTTCCCTGGGCCGATGATTTTGGCTTGGTTATCTGCGATGGCGAGAATGGTTGGATCGCTGCTGGAATAGATGACAGGAAGACCAGAAGAAGCCACGGCAGTCAGAGTGAAGTCAGGATCGTTTGCAGCTTTTACTGGTAGTTTTGGGAGTGCGTCTTCGTCTACTCCATCCAAGCCAAGCCAGGTGATCGATTGGGTTCCCCCAAATGCGGGGGGAGTATTGTAATAGGGGTGGAGTTCAGGTAACCTGTTTTCCAGTTGCCATTTGTGGGCCAGATAAGCCTCCACTTTTTGCCGGTTCACAAAATTAAGACCCTCGGTGAATACTAAAATTTCCGCAATATCCCCACTGAATGCCCCTCCGATAAGGCTAAGCGGTTCGGGGTATAGCAAACTGGAAGAAGATCCCATCAGTTCACCGTTTACCCAGAGATTTTGAGAGGGTGGGGAAGTTCCTAATGTGCAAACGGACCAGTTGTTGGTAGGTTGAACTGAATAGATCTCAGGGTTGTACTGATTGTATGCCAGCGAGAAAAACCCACTTGCATTGGTGGTAATTAAATCACCGCCCAATAATTTACTTTCTTGGGCAAAACTTTGCTTGGCTACAAAGAAAATAAAAGCTGGGTCAGCTATTGAGCTTTGCAGGGCTAAAGTTTGATCAAGTTGACTATTGAAGTTGACCACTGGTTTTCCAAAAAGGGATTGGTCTGAGTTATAATTAATCCAGGTTGGCATGCGGGAGGAATTGGCTTCCACAGGGCTATTGTTGTTGCCGGAACGATCTGCCCAGAGGCTGATCTTATTGCTGATTAGAAAATCATCAGGCTCATCTTCCAAACCATCATTGTTGATATCGATGGCATCCAGCCAAAGATCCAATCCGGGAATGGAATCTGCAAATAAATTACCAAATCCTATGGTGAAGGATTGGGTAACTGGGGGAGCAGCGAAAAACTTTTCGTTTCCTGGTTGAGTAGCGGTAACGATAAGTTCACCAGCAT
>JAYPAW010000029.1:0-8685 GCA_038123915.1 Opitutales bacterium | reverse complement strand
AGAAATTGAAAGTTGACTAACATTTTTCTGGAGAGGGTAATCTGATAAAAGATAGCCGCTAACTAAGTTAACCACTAAGATAATTATTATTAAATATACAATAATGTATGAATTCAGATTCTTGAACTTAATTTTAAAAACTTGGGTATATAAATTTTTTTGTGTAAGATAAAAAGGTATAATTAATAATTGTAGTGGTGGGAATAGAAACAAAAATACGAGTAATAATGAGATATTACATCTTTTTATTGTATAGTTTGCAGAATCATACAAATTTGGTAACTTAAGCATGATTCATATAGGCAATACCATTTTCACTGTAAGTGAGAATAATCTTATCGTCGAATTTATAGTTGTCAAGCGGTGTATTGAAGGATTGACTCAAACTGGTATCTCTAGTGTAAATCCACGGGGATTTTTGTTTAATTATAGTAAAATTTGCCGTACTATTCTCTTTTAGTGAGGGTGGTGTTAGCTTGAGTATCTTGTGGGGATTATATGACATTTTTTCCACCAATAACTTGAATGGGTTTTTATCTTTCATAGAATCAATAAAGGACAAAGCAGCCGTCTCTAATCCTATGGCACCTGCGGGTGCTAAATCAAACTCTACATTTTTATGATGTTCCGCGTAAGGTTCATGACTTGAGTTACATGAATCTATAATTCCCTCAACAACACCATCTAATAATGCTAATCGATCTGCTTCTTCTCTTAGAGGAGGTGCGAATTTTGCGTTTGTTTGGTAATCTTCTATTTTTTTATGATTTAGTAACAAATGAAAAGCAGAAACATCAGCTGAAATTTTTATTCCAGATTCTTTAGCATTTTTAATTAACTTAACAGAACCTTTACTGGAAATGCTACTGAGGTGTATTGGAATATCTAAATGCTTTGAAATAAGGATTGTTCTTTGTACCGCCAATTCCTCAGCCAGTCTCGGACTGCCTGATAATCCCATTTTCATACTTAAGAAACTTTCGTGTGCATGCGTATTTTTTGATAAATATGAATCTTGGGGGAAATCAATAATCACCAATCCAAACATATCTGCATACTTCAAGGCATTAAGAAATATTTGATTATTTTGCGGGGTTAGAGGACAATCGGTTACAGCAACAACTCCCACTTCCTTTAATGAGCCTAACGGAGACATTGATTCTCCCTTTGATTGAATCGTCAAAGATCCTGAAATGTATACTCGTATTTTTGATGCTTGATTAACCCTATCCTGAATATACCGAACAGTCGCAGGGTTGTCGCAATGGGGATTTGTATCAGGCATCGTCAAGATTGATGTAAAGCCTCCCTTCGCGGCTGCTTCGGTTAGTGAAGCGATTGACTCTGCTTTAGAGTCGCCCGGTACACGACAATGAGTGCGTAAGTCCAGAAAGCCAGGGACAACGACATGTTCTTTGCCAGAAATTACTGTTTGTCCTGATTCGCCACTAGGTTTTTGATGATATAATTTCCCGCTCCTGACATATAGATTTGATATTTTATCAATACCTGCTTGCGGGTCTACCAAACGAGCTCCAATGATATCGATGCTTTCGTGACTCGATGTTGTCATAGTAGTTTAGCTTAACTTGTCGATATACATAAGTGCATAATCGCCATTCTGACCGCAATTCCGTTAGAAACTTGCTCTAGAATAACTGCCCTCGATGAATCAGCCAATGAAGAATCTATCTCCACTCCACGATTAAGGGGACCTGGATGTAAAATTATTGCTTTTTCTTGCATCCATTTAATGGATTCTGGGCCTAAACCAAATACATTTGCGTATTCAGATAAAGATGGAAAGTGGGACGCACTTTGCCGTTCGTGCTGAATGCGAAGTAACATCACAGCATCTGCATCCTCTAGGGCGGTTTGTGTGTCGTGAGTGACCCTCGCACCCAAATGCTTGAAATCGGGAGGAACAAGGGTTGTTGGACCAGCAAGAGTAACCTTTGCACCAAGTTTGGTTAGCCCCCATAAATTGGAGCGTGCCACCCGACTAAAAAGGATATCTCCTAAAATTGTTATTTTCTTATCCTGTAAGTCTCCAAGCTTTTCCCTTAATGTAAATATGTCTAATAACGCCTGACTCGGGTGTTCATGAGCACCATCACCAGCATTAATTATTGGTACACCTACCATCTTCGAAAGAAAGAGGGGTGAGCCTGGTGATGAATGCCTAATAATAATCGCATCTGCTCCAAGTGCCTGAACATTTAAGGCAGTATCTTTGAGGGTTTCACCCTTCGTCAAACTACTTGCCTCTCCTGTTATTGTAATGATATCAGCACCCAGAGATTTTGCTGCAACTTCAAATGCAACCCGAGTTCTGGTGCTCGGTTCCATAAATAGATTTATGACTCTCTTTCCCTTTAGAGAAGAATAGACCGGGTCTGACTTATCTGAAATCCTTTTTATTTCGTCTGCCTTATCTAAAATTAAACTAATTTCATCGGGTTTTAAATCCTCGATGGTAAGCAAACTTTTACGAGTCCAACCGTTCACTGCCATAAAGATTCTTGTTTTCCTACTTGCTGCACTTCTGAAGATTCATTTTTGGGCATATGCTTGGGTGCAGACAGTATATTTTTCTGAAAGCTCTCCTGTTTTCTCATAACCATGCTTGTCAGAATTTCTCTTACTTTTTGCTTCATCCAGATGGAGGTGGATGATCTAGGAGAATAATCCGCCGGACCGTTATTATGGACCCTTCCACTTTCAACAAGTTTACAGGTTTGAGCAAATTCATCTTCGTCATCGGGGTCATAAACCGCATAAGTTTTCCCACCCATTTGCTTAACCACCGCAAACACAGGGACATCACTTGGCCCATCTGCCACATAAATTAGTTGGTCAAAAGGCACTCTTCGTAGCTCATGAGGAACGGACGCATTTACATCTAAAGACGAGTTCTTATTACAACCTTTGTTAATTTCAAAAATGAATCTTGTTTTGATGGTATTATCTACAGCTAGACCAATCTGAGAAATCTCAGGATCTATAGGAAGAGAAAGGTCAGTCTGACTCAAGTAGTTGGGCGGTAAGGCTGATTCAATAAATTCAGACGCGAAGACACCTTCCACAAAAGTTGCAATTTTACTTCCAAGTATCATTTGTGCCAGACCCGTGCTTATAATGTAGTGCTCGACCTTGAAATCATAGTCCTTAAAATTCTTCTCTTGGGCTATAAGTGCGATTTCTTGAAAGAATTCTGGTAATCCAGGATAAAAAGGCAGTTCCTTTCCAAGCTCGAATAGCTTTTGGTTCGTAAGGCCACGCATTGGGCCATTTTTTACATAACTTAAAATGTGATTTAGATAGATTGTTTCTGCTGATACAGTTTGGTTCCGGAGTGAATAAATCTCGGGCAGTTTATTTACTTCAGACCAAAATACTTTTTCATTAATCCCAAAATAATTAAACAGTGGCGTTTGCATGTAGCCAGGGATCAGGGTTTTATCAAAATCCCAAACACACGCGACTACATTGTGTCCGTGGATTTGATTGTTGTGCGAACCTTTACTCAATTTGATCGTTTTCCTACTCTTATTTCTATATATAAATTATTATGGAAGAGCTACCAAATATCGAACCCTTTCGAAAAAGGTATGATGAGATTGAAAAACAACTAAGCGAGCCTGATGTTTTTAAGGATGCTCAGCGGGCCAGCACTCTGAATAGAGAACATACTCGCATCCGAAAGATCATCGAAATCTTTGATGATGCCAAACATTGTCGGGAGGAAATTTTATCTACTCAAGAGCTTTTAGATGATCCGGAGCTATCTGAATCTGCACATGAAGAGATGACTTTTCTAGAGCAAAAAGAGTCGGAATTAAAAAGCTCTTTATTGGTAGCTATGCTTCCAGAGGAAGAAGATACTGGCAAAAATACCATCGTTGAAATTCGTGCAGGTGCAGGAGGAGATGAAGCATCTCTGTTTGCTGCGGATTTATTTCGTATGTACTGTAGATATGGTGAAAATAAATCTTGGGGTTTTGAATGCTTAAGCCAAAGTACTTCAGAAACAGGCGGCTTTAAAGAAGTCGTATTTGTTTTTAAAGGTGAGGACGCATGGTCTAAGATGCGTTTTGAGAGTGGTGTTCATCGTGTACAAAGAATTCCCGTTACAGAAGCTGGTGGACGGATTCATACATCTACTGCTACGGTTGCTGTTCTGCCCGAAGCACAAGAGGTCGAAATCTTGATCGACCCCCAAGATCTAGAAATTAGTGTCTGTAGGGCTTCTGGACCAGGCGGACAAGGTGTAAATACGACGGATTCGGCTGTACAAATTTTACACAAACCAAGTGGAATCCAAGTTTACTGTGCTGATGAAAGATCACAGCTTAAAAATAAAAATAAGGCAATGACCGTGCTTAGGTCGAGACTGCTTCAAGCTAAGCAAGCTGAAGAAGATGCCAAGTATGCAAGCGACCGAAAAAATCAAGTTGGTTCCGGAGATAGGAGTGAAAGAATTAGAACCTATAATTTTCCACAAAGCAGGTTGACAGACCATAGGATAAATTATTCCTCCCACTCTCTCAATGATTCAATGATGGGGGATCTGGATCATTTAATCGATGCCCTTATTTCACATGATCAAGCTATTAAATTGGAAAATTTATTAAAAGATGGCCCAAAATAAATCACTGTCCATTTTGGAGGTGATCTCTAAGTCTTCTAATTTTCTAGAAAAAAAGGGGGTTCCAAATCATAAAACAGATGCGGAGTGGCTTATCGCTCATGCTCTTGGATGCAAAAGGATGGATTTATATTTGAGGTTTGGAGAAATCCTTGAAGAATCCACTTTGGAAAAAATCCGATCTTTCGTTGTTAAAAGAGGAGAAAGGAAACCCCTCCAGCACATTCTAGGTTCTGTTCATTTCGCAGGTCTACAGTTAAAATGTGATGATCGTGCTTTAGTACCAAGACATGAAACTGAATTTCTTGTGGATTATGTTAGCCAAAGAATATCCACCAATTTTTCCGGCAAAATCGCTGACTTAGGCTGTGGTGGTGGTGCAATTATTTTAGCGTTGTGTAATCAATTACCCAATGCGGTTGGTGTTGGCTTTGATAAATCAGATTGTGCTTTGGGATTAGCAAAGGAAAATTGCAATTCCACTGGACTTACTTCCAGGGTATCCTTGCAAAAATTTAACTGGTTAGAAAATGAGTTTTTGCCGGACTCTTTCGATCTTATTATTTCAAATCCGCCTTACCTTTCAAAAGAGGAGTGGTTATCTACTGAACCCGAAGTTAAGTCATACGACCCAATTGCTGCTTTGGTTTCCCAAGAGAACGGTCTTTCAGACATTAGAAAAATAGTTTCAATTGCACAAAATTCATTGAGCAAAGGAGGGTATTTGGCTTTGGAATTTGGGCAAGGGCAAGCCAAACTCTTGGAAGAATTACTGGTCAAAAAATTTGTTTTTGAAATTTTTCGAGATCAGTTATTAGTGAGGCGATTTGTTTTCGCTACAAAAATATAATGTTAAATTTCTGATTTCCCTGATTCTATTTTTTGGGAAATCTGTTTGTAAGAAGTCTCATTTACCCAGTCTCTCAGAATTCTAAGACTCTCGTGCAATCTAATATCTAAAGTATCTGATCGAGAGTAGCCATCTTGAGTGGAATTTTGATCATCGTTTGTTAATCCACGAATAGCCATTGATTTTTCCTTTTGATTTTTAACTACCTGTAAGACAATTTCGCGTGAAGGGAATGATAGTATTTTTAAAGCATCAAATTCATCGGTTAATACTTTGGATTTATTAGAATCGATGGCTTTTTCCTTGAGTCTTTGATTTAAACTCAATGACACGGTCTTTTGCTCTCTTTTCTCTTTAAACCAAGAAATATTCTTCTCGAGATACTTAAATTCTTTTTCTTTTTGCTGTCTCTTTTCACTTAATTGTCGAAGAGAATTTATTTGTGCTTCATTGTATTTAAATTCACCTTCGGGGCGCCTGAAGTTAACTTCAGGGATTTTATCCCATGCAAGAGCATTTTCGAGATCAGATTCACCAATGGGAAGGTATTCATTGATCGAATGCATGGCTATATCGCTTGTAACTCCGGTTAACTGGGTGCTTTCACCTGAAGGTAGGTAGTATTTTTGGATGGTTATTTTAGCCGCACTTCGCTTTCCGTCCTGAACTCCCATGGAAAAGGGTAAGTTCATGGGAATAAGAGACTGTACTGTACCTTTTCCATGAGTTGATTTGTCCCCCACAATAATTGCTCTTCTGTGGTTTTTGAGTGCACCTGCTACAATTTCTGATGCGGAAGCACTATACCTTGATACCAAAATGATTAATGGTCCATCCCAGGTAAGTTTGGGATTGAAATCAAATTTCTTTCTAATCTTTCCATCCGAGCTTTTGACTTGAACTATGGGACCCCTCGAAATGAATAAACCTGCTAAGTTTACTGCTTCACTGAGATAGCCCCCTCCATTTCTCCTGAGATCCAAAATTAATCCCTGGATTGATTCTTCCTTTAACGCTTCTATTAACTCTTCTACATCGTCAGTGGCTTTATGGCCTTCCCCGCTTGAGCCGTAAAAAGAGGGGAGCTCAATAACACCTAAAGATAAGTTATCTCTATCAGTTTCAACATTGTAAATACTGGCACTTGCTAAGTTTGCGGTGAGTTTAATTTTATCTCTAACAATCTTAACTACTTTGGTAGAGGATGGACTTTTAATGGGTCTAATTTTTAAAGACACAATTGTATCTTTAGGTCCCTTTATAAGATCCACTATTTTAGACAGTTTCATTTCCACGACATCGACGAACTCACCTCCTTCTTGAGCAACCTGAAGAATAACATCTTCTGCTTCTAATTCTCTGGATGCCTCAGCGGGACCGCCCGGAAGTAATTCCTTTATGGTACAGTAGCCATCCTCGTCTGTTAGAACAGCACCAATGCCAACAAATTCGTTATGCATAGCTTGATCAAATTTTTCTTTCTCTTTTATATTGAGGAAGGAGGTGTGGGGATCGAACATTTGTGTCAGTGTGGACAAGTATAATTCCTGCACATCACTGGCTTCGAACTCAGTGATATTTTTGTGCCACCTTTCGTATTTCTTTTTTATTTTATCAAAGGCATCCAACTTTTTTTGTTGTGTAAACTGAGAAGAATCAAAGGTGGTTTCATTTTCGTCTACCTGACTAAGTAATTCATTAATGAATTCATAAGAGATGAGCTTTTCCCAAGTATTGTCTAATTGATCAATTGTGAAAGCCCAATCAAACTCAGAGCGATCCACTGAATAAGATTCGTTGTTATCCAAATAAGAATTTCGTGATAACAAACCGATTGAATGACTTAGCCTAGAAAGGGCATTTTTTCGGTAAGAGTCATAAATTTCGAAAGCAGGAAATAAATTCCCTTGTTTGAGATATGTTAAGAGAGTGGGCTCATACCTCGAGATAAACTCTTCCAATTCTGGTCGAGTAAAAAACAATTTTTGTTTGTCGAGATTTTTTAAGTAATTTTCCAAAAATAACTTTTTATCAAGATCATCGATAGACAGCTTTTTGTAATGGGCTTTCTCAAGAGCATTTAATAGCCATTTAGTTTCATCGACCATAATTGGGCTAGGGACTAGTGGGGATTGTAGAGAAGAATGATTATGGCTTGAGTTTATTGTCTCAACTGGAACCCCTGAGGCTTTGTTTGCAGTAGCGTAAAATGACCCAACAATAAAGATGAGGAATAAACGGATAAAATTCATATTAAGTATATAACATTGATGAATCTATTTTAGCTGTCTAACAACTTTTTCGCTTTTTCCAAAGTTTCTTTTTCTGCAATAGTTAGAGAGCCAAATCCTTTTTCGTTGATTTTGTCTAGAATACGGTCTGTTTCGTTTTTAATAGACGAACTCATACCAAAATTTACTTTGTAATTGGGCTTACGGTTCAAAGATTTTGTACTTTTGTTCTGGTTCTGACTCCTCGCAGGTAAAAAAGTAAACTTGATAGGCATACTTATATTCTTCGTAACAAACATGTAGTAGATGAATCCCGCACAAATGCCCCCAAAGTGAGCCGAGTGAGCAATACCGCCTGAACCAGATAATTCTGCATTTAAAATTCCGTAGATTTCTAGCCCAATTACCCCCAGCAAAAGCCATTTTGGTTTGATTGTTACGGGCAGTACAAAAAAGAGAAGAAAAGTAATAGGTTGATTGGGCCGATCTAAACAAAAAAAACAAAGTGAGCCCAGTATAACAGCCGAAAATCCAATTAAATGAGAATTTGTACTGAAGTTAAACAACAGCCAGGTTAAACTGCCTGATATAAGGCAAGCTACTATAAAAAGTTTGAACTTATTTGGTCCAATTCTTTCTTCAACACTTCGAGATATGAAATGCAAACCAAGCAAATTCATTATCAGGTGTAAAGGACCGTCATGTAGAAAACCGTAAGTAATAAAAGACCAAAAATACCCCGATCGGATAGTTGATAAATTAAAGGAAAGGTGTTGGTAGATATAATTATGGTCAGAAATCAAATCAAAGATTGATTGGAAAATAAATGATACTATTAAAATTATTATAAGTGAGTCACAAATTGATCTTTTAAATATCCCTCTAGTAGAATACATATATGTTCTCTCGTTTAACATCTATTTTTTATGTTTATGATTTATTAAATATTATAAAAA
>JAYPAW010000028.1:0-8769 GCA_038123915.1 Opitutales bacterium | reverse complement strand
CTCAGGCAGGAGATTGGCAAAGTTATTGTCGGACAAAAATACCTCGTCGACCGGCTCATTGTTGGACTTCTTGCTAATGGACATATTCTCCTTGAGGGAGTTCCTGGACTAGCTAAGACCTTGGCGGTCAAAACATTGGCAGATTGTATACAAGCAGATTTCAAACGCATTCAGTTCACCCCGGATTTACTACCTGCAGATGTGGTTGGCACTCTGATCTACAATCCTAACCAAGGCGAGTTCACCACCAAGAAAGGTCCGATATTTGCAAATTTATTACTTGCTGATGAAATAAACCGTGCACCCGCGAAAGTTCAAAGTGCTTTGCTCGAAGGCATGCAAGAAAGACAGGTAACCATTGGCGATCAAAGTTATTCTCTTCCAAAACCATTCCTTGTTTTAGCAACTGAAAACCCCCTTGATCAGGAAGGTACTTATCCATTACCCGAAGCTCAGATGGATCGGTTCATGCTTAAACTTTTGATCAATTATCCAGATCGGTCAGAAGAGCTAAAAATCCTGGATGCGAATGCGAGTGTCAATCCAGACCATACGATTAGCCCTGTTGTAGACGCGGATACCATTTTTCGGTCGCGGGCAACAATTGATCAAATCTATTTGGACGATAAACTCAAAGGTTACCTTGTGGATTTGGTACTAGCTACTCGAAATCCATCCGATCATGGATTAGCAGACCTCGATGCTTTTATCCATTTTGGTGCATCTCCACGGGCGACCATAAGCTTAGCATTAGCAGCCAAAGCTGTGGCCTTTACTCAGGGCAGAAGTTTTGTTACCCCCCAAGACCTCAAAGACATCGCTCCTGATGTTTTAAGACATCGAATTATTGTTAGCTACGAGGCTGAGGCAGAAAATGTAACCAGCGATATGATCATTCAGAAGATTTTAGAAACCGTCCCAGTTCCCTAATTTTCGTACAATTTGATTTTCTTTATTTAGCTTGAATTAATGAGCGATCACGATGCTGAACATACGCGAGAAATTTTGCGTAAAGTCAGGCAAATTGAAATTCGTTCGAACCGACTTGTCGCCGAATTGTTTGCAGGCTCATACCACAGTGCCTTTAAAGGCCAAGGGATAGACTTTGAGGAAGTTAGAGAGTATCAACCAGGAGATGAGGTTCGCACCATCGATTGGAATGTTACAGCAAGAGAGGGATTTCCTTTCGTCAAACAATACAAGGAAGAGCGGGAACTTACGATCGTTCTAGCTGTAGATATTTCCCAAAGTACCCAATACGGTTCATCATCAGAAAGTAAGCGAGAAAAACTTGCCGAATTGGCTGCCCTCGTTGCTTTTTCTGCCAGTCGGAATGGGGATAAAGTTGGGCTTTTGTTATTTTCTGATCAAACTGAGCTTTATCTTCCACCTGCCAAAGGGCACAAACATGCTTTGCGCATCCTCAGAGAGGTTTTATTTAGACCTACACAGGGAAAAAGCACCGACCTCAACCGAGCTGTTCAGGAACTTAATCAAGTTACCCGTAGAAGGGCTGTCATCTTCTTATTATCAGACTTCATTGTAGATCAAGTATTTAGCAACGAGGAAGGATCTGCCCATGAAGTCCTTTATCATCAACTTTCTTACACGAGATTAAAGCACGACTTAATTTGCGTTCGAGTGTTTGATCCGCGAGAATCAGAATTACCTGATGTCGGATTAATCGATCTAAAAGATTTAGAGACAGACCAAACGATTACTTTGGACACTTCGGATTCTAATACCCGAAAAAGATATGGGGAAATTTATCGCAAAAAATCGGAAATCATTTCTCAAAAATTAAAAAAGCGTGGCATTGATGAATTTATTATTTCCACCGAGGGAGATTATTCTAAAGACCTCTTTTCATTTTTCAAAAGAAGGGGAAAAAGGAGGTTTGTATGACATTTTCTATAAATACCGAAAAGCCATACCTACTCGGGCTGGATTTAATGACAGAATCTCCCCTGCCGATCCTTAAATCTATCTCAGCGGTATTGAAGGAAAATTTTTGGGTTCTCCTCGCATGCGTTTTTGCAATCATAATCTGTTTCCTCTTTTACCTCCTGTCCAAAAGAAAAAAAGCAGAGGAAATTATTGAAAATAAAGTAATTGAAATTGATCCCTTCGAAGAAGCCTTCGAGAAGATGAAACTCTTAGCAGAATCGTCTCCAAGATTAGCCGCAAAACCATTCATTTTTAAGCTATCTGAAATCATACGCCTTTTCATAGAGCGACAATTTAAAATACCAGCTCTGGAACAAACCGGTGAAGAGTTTTTACGGGGAATAGCCAATCACTCTTTCTTACAGCAAAAGTTTGAAAAATTATTATCAGAATTTGTATTCAAAGGAGATCGTATAAAGTACTCACCTGATTCATTTGTCTCGGAAGATCTAGATGACCTTTTGGCAACTGCACAGGGCTTTGTTGAGCAAGTACGACACGAACTGAATCTTCTTAAGGTTCAGGAAAAAGAAGATCAAATACTTACCCAAAAAGACTGGGTCTTGATGTATAAGTTATTTGAAAACTTCCACTTTGCAGATCCCTATTGGGCACTACTGATCCTTTTGCTGCCTCTTTTGCCTTGGATTAAGAGAAAGTACATATCGAGGAAAACCACCCTGCTCTTCCCATCTGTCTCAACTCAGATTTCCGCAGGTACACCCATCTCAAAAAGATGGGTTTGGATTCCTTATTTTCTCCGAAATGTATCGATCCTTCTTGCCATTACGGCAATGTGCAGGCCCCAAGTTGATCTTAGTACAAACAGTGTTCTTTCGAGCGGAGTAGATATTGTTCTGGCAATAGACTTATCGGCTTCGATGCTAGCCTTGGATATGAGTGACTCGACGGCTCAGGAAGTCACAAGACTTGATGTGGTTAAAGAAGTGCTCGCGGATTTCATCCATAAAAGAAAACACGATCGTATAGGTCTGGTCGCCTTCTCCATGGACCCTTATCTGGTCAGTGCCCTGACCCTTGACAAAGAGCATCTACAAAAAAACCTAGAAAGGCTTAAAGTCGGTCTTACTCATGAAACAGGAACCAATATTGGATCTGCTCTTGCCGAAGGAATTAATCGTTTAAGGAATCTGGAATCGAAATCCAAAATACTTGTATTATTAACCGACGGTAAAGATGAACCTGCACCCCTACACAGCCCTCTGATCTATGCCAATGGTGCAAAAGCGGATGGAATCAAAATTTATACCATTGCAGTGGGATCAAATACCCGTACCAGAACATACCTTTTCGACTCCAATGCCAGGGACCTCATCCGTGCTCCAAATGGAGAACCCATTGTTCGCATGGCAGACTACCCGGTAGACAAAGAAATTCTTGCTCAAATCTCTAACCTATCGGGAGCCCAATTTTTTGAAGCAAAAGATAAGACCTCGCTACAAGAGATCTACAACGAAATTGACAGGCTAGAAAAAACGGATGTTGAAATGCAGGTTAATGCACTTTTTGAAGATCTGTATCAGTGGCCACTCACAGCAGCTCTTTTTGTATTATGTTTCGAATTTATCCTTTCCAGAACCCGCTACCTTAAGATCCCTTGAGTTTTTTTGGAAAACCCGAATTGTTATTTTTAATCCCTATTATTACAGGGATCCTTGGCTTTGTGTTTTTAAAAAGCCAGAATTCAGCGGATAAAAAATTGAGGTTATTGGTTGCAAGTAAGTTCATCGAAGATTTGGTTCCATTATTTTCCAAAAAAAGAAAGTTTTTGAAATTCTTGACCTTTATTTTTGGATTTTCTTTCTTGGTCATAGCACTTGCGGAACCACAATGGGGAGAGAACCAAAGAAGTATATCTCCTAAAAGCATTGATATCTTAATCGCGGTGGATTTATCGAAAAGTATGCTGGCAAGGGATGTTAAGCCCAATCGGTTAGAGAGAGTTAAACTAACCCTTAACAACCTACTTCCCTCTGTTCAAGGTGATCGTTTGGGCCTTATCGGATTCTCAGGAACTGCTTTTGTACAATGCCCTCTTACCTTGGATCATCAAGCGTTTACAAAGAGCCTAAATGATTTGCAAGTGGGATTAATACCTGTCCCTGGAACTAATCTTGCCAAACCTATTGAAGAAGCTCAACGCACCTTTTCCAGCGATGATACGGATAAATTCTTGATCTTAATTTCAGATGGAGAGGATTTGGAGGGGCAGGGATTATCCAAAGCCAAGGAAGTGGCCAAAGATGGGATTAAAATTTTCACCATAGGAATTGGATCGGAAGAAGGGTCTTTCATACCAACCGACCCTGTAAATAAGAATGCCCAAAGCTTTCTAACAGATAGATCCGGAAAAAAAGTGTTAACTCGATTGGATGAAGATGCCCTCAGGAACATTGCCTCCAGCACTGGTGGTCAATACATTCAAATTGGACCTACAGGGGAAGGTATTGCTCATGTTTTCTCTGAATTACAAACCTTTGGTCTTAAGAAGGTTCGTCAACAATTGTCCACATCTCTCCCGATTAACAGATACCAAATTTTTGTTTTTCTCGGACTTATTTTTCTGATTACTGAAATCCTTACTTCGACAGCACGAAAGAAAATTTCATCAGCTAGTCTAAGCCTTTTTCTTTTTTTGTTATTCTTTTCCCCGGGGTGCTGGAAAACTGAAAATATCAAATTGGCAGAAGAAGCCGTCGAAAATGAAGATCCCCTAAAAGCAGCTGAACATTATCTCAAGGAAGCAGAGAATATAGAAGATCGGGAAAGCCGTGATCTTGGGAAATTATATTTGAATGCCGGCCTTGCTTACCTGGATGCTGGTCAGTTAGATGAAGCTGAAAAATATCTTCAATTATCTTTAAATACATTAACGGACTTCCCTGAATTACAATCCAAGGCCTTAAGTGCTCTTGGAAATCTTCACTACACAAAAACAAATACCTACTTAGATAAGCAAGATGTGAATCGAGCTAGAAGTTCTTGGGAAAAAGCTAAGGAATTCTACTCTTCATCACTTTCCATCAATGGAAATTCCATAGCAAAAGAAAACCTTCAATACCTTAATCAACAGATTACTGATAAGATTGAAGCATTCGTTTCCAAGATTCAAGGTGTAGTATGGAGAGACATAAACGGAAATGGACAGCAGGACAGTAATGAACCCTTACTTTCAGCCAAGGTTTTTTGGGATCGGAATAGCGACGGGGATCTTAATGATTCCCTTGAACCTTTTGTGGAAACTAATTCAAAGGGACAGTTTGCGTTTGAATGGATTTCAGGAATATATCCAACCTCTTTGAACATTGGTTCTGAGCTTGTTACGGAAGAGAATCGATCTTCCGATCTTACACTACTCCCTCTTTTCCAGCCACCACCTCCCCCACTTAACCCGAACCAGGTAAAGAATCATTTCCTGAAAATGGACAAACCCTCAACATATTCAATGATGATTCCGTGGCGGGCTGCCCCGATCATAAGGGGCAAGGTTTGGAATGACCAAAATCGTAATTCTTTCCAGGACCAAAATGAGTCAGGAACTTCTACAGTAACCATTTTTCTAGACGAAAATGGGAACTCACAACTGGATCAAAATGAAACATCCTTTAAACCGAGTAAAGATGGCAGCTTTTCCCATATTTCCTCGCCTGGCCAGTACGCAGTATGCATCCAACCAGACAATCCTGAGGCAAACATCACACTGCCTTTTGAAAAACCCCATGCCTACTTGACCTGGATAGATTTTGAGAAATCTGCCGCCCCACTCCTATTCGGAATTTGCGAACCATCCTCGGATAGCAACTCCTCGGATCCTCAGAACCAGCAAAGTGAAATGAACGAGGAGCCCGAACCCAAAGAAAACAATGATCGTTCGGAAGATTCCAATTTTCAGGAAACCAACGCATTGTATGAAAGGTTATTACAGGAGACTGAATCGAAAAGTAAGCCACTTCAAGTTGAAGTTCAGCGATATGACCCAACTCTCACTGGTCGAGATTACTGATGATTTTTAAATATTACTCGATCCTAATTCTTGCCTTTTATGTAGCGGGCACAACCTTGCTTGCTCAGGGAAGGGTTCGGGTCGAGGCTTCCTTCGAACCAACAACCATTACTTTATCCAATACATCTACCTACAAAATTATTATTCACGGTAGCCAACAGGCCCCGGGTGGATCTGTTCCCTCAGTCGATGGTTTGAATTTCTCCTCTCCGCCAAGAACCCTTCGATCTGCCTCATTCGTCAATGGAGTACCTTCCGTAAGATTTGAATTAACTTTTACAGTGACTCCAGAAAAAACTGGCACATACACTGTTCCTGCGTGGGAAGTTCGGGTGGAGAACGAAACCTACAAGGTACCATCTGCCCAGTTGCAGGTACTTCCTCCGAATCAAAAAGATAAACTTCGACAAGCTGAACAAAACCAACAGCAGGAAGACCTTCGACAGGCCGCTTTCATGGAGTTCTCCAGTCCTAGACCTTTTTTATACAAAGGGGAAACGGTTGAAGCACAAGTGAGTCTCTACCTTTGGGACAGATTGCCCGTTACCCGAATAGATCAAGTGCCGTCGAAAAATGTTGATAGTGTATCCGTCACTGAACTTGGCCAACCCATTGAACAACGGAATATAAAAAGATTTAACAAGACCTATTCTGTTTATACCTGGGTCTTTGGTCTTACTGGAACCATTGTCGGGACCCACAAAATCCATTTTGAGTCATCAATCCGGGTAAGAGTCAGAAATAACCGGAATTCGCCATTTAATAATCCATTTTTCAATGATCCATTTTTTGGATTTGGCAGGGAAGAAGGATTACAGGTTCTCTCCAACTCCTTAGATTTAGAGATTAAACCCCTACCGCAAGCCAATCGGCCAGACTTTTTTCAAGGTGCTATTGGTAATCTCAAGATCGAAACAAGCCCCAATACGGATCATGTTACAGTAGGAGACCCGATTAGATTAACCTGTTCAATATCAGGAACTGGTAATTTTGATGCAATGCCAGCCCCTGTTTTAGCTTTGGGAGAGGATTTTAAATCTGGTCCCCCCGCCTTTTCCTTTGATGGAAATGAGAAAACGAAGCAACAAGGTGCCCAGATATTTGAATACATTGTGACACCACTGAAGGCTGGCATTTTAGAAATCCCTCCAGTTTCTTTTTCCTATTTCAACCCTGAGCTCGAAAAATATTATTCTGTAAGATCAGAATCCCATCAGATTCGAGTAGACCCAGGTGAAGAATGGGTTCAGCCAGCAGTTAACTCTTCGCTTGATGCAACGAAACAGACTCCCCCCCTATATACCCAAGATTTGTTTCAAACAGAATCGGACCCGGGCGAATGGAAACCCACCTTAGCATTATCTGAACCTCGGTATTCTTACTGGTTTTGGCTTTTTCAAATCCTCTCATTCATCTTGGCTATTTCAATTGGGCTTCTTCGCCTTAAAAAGAGCTCATCTTCTGATCAATTATTAAAGCAAAAAGAGAAGTTGCTTGCCCTAAAAATACGAGACGCATTGAAGCACAAAGATGGAGCGGGATTTTATCGCAACCTTAGCAAAAGCATCAAACTTAGAGTAGGCATCGCCTGTCATTATTCAAATACTCAGGCACTATCGAGTGCTGAGGTTATTCATTTGTTACAAAATTCTTCTCTCTCTCAAGAGATTGTCCAAGAAGTTATTCAACTATTAAAACAATGCGACGAGCAAGAATATGCGGGTTCCACTTCAGGCAAAGAAGACCTCGAAGTTATCTTCCACAAGACTCAGTCGCTCATGAAGAAAATAAAGTGAATAAACATTACCTTATTCTTTTCATATTCTTTCTCCCAAATTGCTTTTGCATGGCAGATTCAAAGGAGCAAATGTTTTACGATGCGGTCAGGACTGAAGCATCAGGCGATCTGCAACAGGCACTCAATATTTATTCAAATATTTCAAGTCACATGCATTCGGCTCCCCTACACGCCAACATAGCAAATCTGTACTACAAATTAAGTGACTATCCACTCAGTGTTTTGCATTTCCGCAAAGCCCTCCTCCTCAATCCTCAAAATCGTGATTATACATCTTCTTTATCTTTAGCTTTAGATAAATGCGGTATTCCTTCAGATCAGAGAACAGACACAAACCTTTTCTTTTCCATAGAATTCTATCCATACTCACATTTCCTTTTAAGTGCTTTGATTTGGGGTGGAATCATTACATTCATTTGGTTCTTTCGCTTTCCATTAAAAGGTAAATTTTTCTACCTAATTATATGTGCCTGGGTCACCTTGGTGATCTTGCTCTATCGTTATTATGATCAATGCAATGATCTATTATCCACACTCAAACATGAGGGGATCGCATATCACCCTTCTGACCTTGAAGGGAATCAAACCAATGAGGTTTCCTTGAGAGTTTTCGCTGGAAATGGAAGTACCTCGAACACTGTAGTTCCAGCTGGTACCAGCTTATTTCTAGATCTTGGCAGCGATGATAAACCGAGAGTTCACTCCAGTCCAAGTGGAGAAAAGTGGTTTCTTGTACGGAGTTTCTCCGGTGCGAATAAGGGTTGGGTTCGAGAAGATGAATTTATTAAAATCATAAATTAACCGACCCATTCTTTACTGGTTGGGTAAAATTAGGGTTTGCAGGAAGCTAGATCAACTTGCTTCTATCAATTTTCTCAATGGCGAAATACTCTCCTTGAAACTTTTGATCCACTACTTCACGCACTGCCTTAGGTAATGCCTCCATTCTTTGCTTAATCAGCTCCGGATCTGTGGATTGCAGAGAATTTTTCTCTAAATT
>JAYPAW010000027.1:0-8775 GCA_038123915.1 Opitutales bacterium | reverse complement strand
TCTCAAATTTCAATGGGAATTGAAAATGCAAAACTTTTTGACGATGTACAAAACCAGAAAAACTATTCAGAAAGCATCCTCTCCAGTATGCACGATGCCGTGCTCACAGTTGATGAGGAGAAACTGATAAAAACTTGCAACCCTGCTGGGTTGAAGATTTTTCGTCAATCACACATCAATGATATTCTAAACTCCTCGATCGAAGAACTCTTGGGACAAGAAAATTCCTGGCTTAATAAAAAGATTGATTCGGTTGATGAACAGGAAGAATTCCTAGATGCAACTCTCCAAATTCAGGGTGAAAAACTTTCGGTAAATATTTCAATAACTCCGCTTCTCGGCCAAAAAAACGAAAACCTCGGTGTAATGATCATGATCGAGGATATTAGTTCCGAAAAAAGGATGAAGTCGACCATGTCTAGATATATGGACCCTGAGCTCGCTGACCAGCTCATGAATGCTGGAGAAAGCGATGATGTCATGGGCGGGAAGCAAAGCATTGCCTCTGTCTTATTTTCCGATGTCCGAAGTTTTACTACAATTACAGAAGAACTCGGAGCACAGGGCACCGTCAAGTTATTGAATGAATACTTCACTATAATGGTAGATTGTATTACGGATGAAGGCGGTATGCTCGATAAGTTTATCGGTGATGCAATGATGTGTATCTTCGGAACGCCAATTCCTCATGACGATGACCCAGATCGTGCGGTAAGGGCTGCGATTCGAATGATGACGGACTTAAAGGTCTTCAATGACCGTAGAGCCGCTGAAGGCAAGATGCCCATTGATCATGGCATGGGAATCAACACAGACTCGATCGTGTCTGGAAATATTGGATCTCCTAAAAGGATGGACTATACTGTAATTGGGGATGGGGTAAACTTAGCGGCTCGAATTGAAAGTGCATGCAAACAATACGGTGCTCATATTTTGATTAGTGAATTCACTTACAAAGCGGTCAAGGCAACTTATCGCACAAGACAGGTAGACTATGTAATCGTGAAAGGTAAAACAGAACCTGTTGGTGTCTATGAAGTATTGGATTTTCATGACAATACATCTTACCCCGATATGGTTGATGCATTAGGCAGCTTTAACGATGGCTATCGTGCCTGGAATGATGGCAAGTGGGACCAAGCAATCAAACAATTCAATGCCGTTAAAAAGATTAACCCAAATGATAAGGCTGCTCAACTTTACTTAGATCGATGTGCTCATATGAAAAAAAATCCGCCCAAGGGTGATTGGGATGGTGTATGGGTCATGACATCCAAGTAACCAACTTGGTAAAAGATGGAAAAAAATATTAAGAGCTTGCTTGAAAAAGCCATTGAGTTGGATCCTGGTCTCGCTAGTGCACATTATAAACTAGGTATACTTTACCAATCTGAGGAAAATTTTGCTTCTGCTCTTTTATGTTTTGAGAAAGCTGTTCACCTAGATTCAGCCTTTCCGGAAGCTGAGTGTGAATTTGCAATCGAGCTCCAAAGGCTAAATAAGCTCGAAGATGCAAGGGAACATTTCTTAAACGCTCTCGAACTGGATCCAAACTCCGTAAAAACTTACTTTAACTACGCTCTTTTACTCATACAGCTAGAAGATATTGAAGAAGCAAAAAACAACTTCGATAAAGTCGCAGAAATTGATCAAAATTATGCACCTGCATATTTTCATAAAGCTAAACTTCTAACGAACGCTGACGATTTTGACCAAGCTAAGAAGAACTACGAAACTGCAATTGATATCAATGATGAATATTTAGAAGCCCATTATTATCTGGCTAAATTGCTGATGGGAGGCAAAGCAACGCAAAGCGACGGATCAGCCTTAAATAAAAAGGATTTATTAAATGCGAAATTTCATCTTTCGAAAGTTCTAGAAATAGACGATTCACAGCCTAAAGCTTGTTATAATCTTGCTCGTATTCACTTTGAGGAGAAACATTATTCAAAAGCTAAATCTTTTCTTGGAAATGCTCTTAAACTCGAGCCGAGATACTCCAAAGCACATTATCTACTTGGTAGAACTTCTGAATTGAATGGGGATTTTGAGAAAGCAATTCACCATTATGAAAGAGCAATTGAGTGTCATCCTGATTTCCCAAAGGCTTTGTTTCATTTAGGCAAGTTACTATTCATTCAAGAAAATCATAGGGATGCTGAAAAAAACCTGAGGCTTTCCATACAACTAGATCCAGCAAACCCAAAGTCACATTACTATCTCGCTAAAATACTCTCTGAAGACGATGATCCTAACTTAGCAAAAAAACATTTTTACAAAGCTCTTGAGTTAGACCCTGACTTTGCAGAAGCCTATTTTGATTTAGCATTTCATGCAGAGAAATCTGGAGACACAAATGAAGCAAAAATACAATTTCAAAAGGCTACCGATGTAGATCAGAACTTTGCAGAGGCTTACTTCAACTTAGCCCGCCTATCGACCTCCCCTTCGGAATACGAACTAGCAGAAAGAAATTTTGAAACCGCTATAGAAATAAAAACGGATTATGATGAATGTCACTACTTCTTTGGTAAGCTTCTAGCTAAAGGGGAGAAAATGAATAAAGATGGCACTCTAGTTATAGATCCACAACTAGATCGGGCCAATGAACAATTCAACGAAGCGATTCGTATTAACCCCAAAAACTATAAATCACATTACCAACTTGGCTTGCTTCTTTATAAACAGGAAGATTATCTGGCAGCATTTGATTCTTTGCAGGAAGTAATTAAAATTAATCCCCAATTTGCAGAAGGACATTATCAACTTGCCGTTCTATTAATGGATGAGCAGGCACAACAAGCTTTCGGTAAAAGAAAAAAGAAAAGTCGAAATTCTAAAACTTCTTAAGTTCTATAATTTTAATGTTATGGTTCCCTCTTACGACCCAATCGATTATTTGAAAAGGTCGCTTGAACTAAATCCTAAGAACTACAAAGCCGCTCAACTGCACGCAACTTACTTAATTAGTAAAAGGAATTTTGGGGAAGCAGTAAATTATCTCAATCAATTTCTTAGCAACTTTGAGGAGCAAGCCCATCTTAGAAATCTTCTAGCGAGTGCATACCTGCATCTAAATAAAATCGAAGAGGCAGAAGAATCAATCCATAGGGCCCTTTCTTATGAACCTAGATCAAAAGAAATTCTTTACACCGCTTTTCTCATCAAAAAAAAGAAAGGAGATAAATTTTCTGCCCTTCATTTTTTGGAAAGAATCTTAAGCCTAAATGACCAATCTATTGAAATTCTTTATGAAATGGCCGAATTGCTTGATTCTAATACAGAGCTTGTACGAAAAATTAATGTTCTTGAAGTTGCATACGCTTCAGATCCTCGAAATAGAAAAGTCTTCCAAGAACTCATCGAATGCCTTCTGAAATATTTTGAGGACACTCCAAAAGAAAATTTTGATCCACAAATAATAAGAGAATTTTTAAAACATTTGGAAAAAGGTGTTCCCTCCTACTTTCCCACTCTAATGTGCCAAAAAATAACTCGAAGATTAAATCAACTCAGGGAAATTAGGGATCTACTTTGAACTAATTTTTTTTAAGTAAATTGAAAAAATTGGGATTGAAATAAGATAAAGAATAATCGCTAGAGCTAGGGAGAGCCATTGCTCTCTCACAATGATTGCTGCACCAAGGATAACAGCGATTAATACAAAGATCACTTTCCTATTAGAAATCCTGTATTTTATACTTTTGAGCGAGATGGTTGGAATCCTTGAAACCATAAGGAAGCTTACCACCATAACCCATAAAGAGATGTATAGAGGATTCATACATTCAGGTTCATCCATTCCAAACCTCTTAAGGTTCACAGAGAGTATGATCGGTGCTAGTAAAATAATTGCACCAGCAGGAGATGGAACCCCAACAAAGTAACTTATTGGACGCATGGGATCCTCCTTATCAGTTTCTCGACTGGCAATGTTAAACCTAGCTAAACGTAACACACAACAAGATGTATAAAAAATAAAAGGGACCCAATACCAACCCTGCAGGTAACTATCAGAAATATTTGAAAGGGATAAAATCCATAGATACAAGATAATCGTTGGAGTGACGCCAAAGCTAACTGCGTCCGATAAACTATCTAGTTCGGCCCCCATCTTGGAAGTAGCTTTTAGCATCCGGGCAGTCAATCCATCAACCAAATCGAAAAAGGCGGCAACAAGCACACAAACAACTGCAGATTCCCAGTCTAATTCAATGGCAAAACGAATGCCAGTTAGACCAATACACATTCCAACCGTTGTAAAAATATTGGGAATCAAACGAACAATCAGAAATTCTTCTGATGTTGCTTTATCATTGCCAGTATGGGTTCTCATTAATTCTTGAAATTTTAGCAATATACACTCAATTATGAGGGTTCATGGAAATACATATTAAACTCATGTTTTTATTTCCACTAACTTTTATAACTAGTTGTAAGAGATGGGATCCGAATCAGCAATTCTCTGAAGAAATATTACAAAATCAGCGAGTTAAAAAAATGGAAGAAGTAAACTTCCAGTCCAATAAATTCGATGAAGCTAAATTGGGGCAATCTCTAGCGGATGTCATCATGATTTACGGAATAGACTACAAAATTTTGGCAAGTTTATCCAGTGCCGATTCGAATTGGCTTAGAATTGAGTATGTGAACAAAATGAATCATTCTTCGTTACCGATAAGGGTTGAATTACTTTTCAAAAACAATCGGCTGATAGAGATTCACAAACAGTAAAGTTATTCCTTAACAAAAGTCAGCATCACTTTAATCAGTGCCCCTTCACTAAGTAAGGATGGAGTTACGGATAATAATTTGAATCCTTCTTTACTCATTTCCGTTGATTTTTGGTCAATTTCCATGGCGAGCTCACTACTGGTATCGTCACCCTTAATTCGCATTCCCTTAGTTTGAATCACAATGGTTTTATACGAACTACTCATAATCAAATATTGTTAAGAGACAGACTCTTTTTCATTGGGCGAGGCTACAGGGGGATCATCATCTTTGTCTCTGCCGTAATATTTGTTGTAGTACTTGTATCTAAAGTACCCATAACCGTAGTATCCGGAATAATAATAACCTGGGGTTTTCTTCTGAGGTAAGTCATTGAGCACAACCCCTAAAATCTTGGCTCCCGTTTCATCCAGACTCTCCAATAGGCTCTTCGCTATTTTTCTAGATACTTTACCATAACGAGTTACGAACAACACTTCCTCCACTTTTCTCGCCATCGCAAGGGAATCCGGGAACAAACCTATGGGAGGACTATCGATGATAATTACATCAGCAATACCTCTGAGAATCCTGTGGATACGATCAAAGCCATTACTTTCAAGTAATTCAGTAGCAGCACGGGTGCGACCACCTGAAGGGAGAACAAACAAATTCGGGTGGATTTGGGTTACAGTATTCTGGGCCATTTCTCGTAAACCTGCATCATCAACCTGTTCCGCATTGATAAGGGATAATAAGCCCTTTTCGTTCGTTATATTACAAAATTTATGAATACCGGGTCGTCTTAAATCGAAGTCGATAAGGATGGTTTTTTTACCATGGTTCGCACAACTGTATGCTAAATTTGCAGATATGAGGCTTTTGCCCTCACTTGGAATGGCAGATGTGACTAAAATTGTCTTGGGATAATCGTTTAGCGAATTCATTTGAATTCGACTAAACATACTTCGAAAAGATTCGGTCAATCCATCATCCAAATCATTTCCCACAATCAGTGGTCTTTGTGTTTCTTCCACTTCAGATATTTTCGGAATACCCGCAATAAGATCACGACCAATAAAGACTTCCACATCCCAAGGTGACTTTACTCGATTATCAACAAACTCTAAAAGAAAAGGAATGATGAGAAAGATCGCGGCACCTAACATAATTCCATCTCTTTTAATCTTAACTTTATCTGGAGTGAAAGGGCTTCCAGGAAGATAAGCAAATTGCTCTTTATTTAGCGGCTCTTCCTGCTCACTCGGCAATGCCTGTTCAATCCTGACATCGTTTAATCGGTTATGAATTTGATCAGTCGTGCGAGTAACGACCGCAAGTTGCCTATCAAGATTTTTTAATTTCTCTTCAATTTCGCTCAGCGTCCTAGATTCTTCCTGTACTTTAGACATCGCTTGTGCGAATTCCTTTTCCTGAGCACTTAATTGAATATGTTTATCACGAAGATCCTCAATCGAAGATTTAACTTCTTTATTCAGTGCTTGTTTAACCAATTGTACTTGGCGGGCATTCTCAATCATCTTAGGATGGCGTTCTAGATACCCGGAACCAGTCTCTTGGTAATCTCTTCTTTGACTCTCCAAGTCATAAAGGGTTTGCCTTAAAGAAGGAATGGCACCGAAGGATTCGATCGCATCAATTTCAAAAAATTCCTTGATTACAGCAATATCATCATCAATATCCTGAGAACTAGTAGATTCATTTTGGGAACCTATTCTGACTTGAATTTGAAGTATTTGTCTAAGCAGTGAATTGATACGAATTTGCTCTAACTTGGAACGGGTAATTTCAGATTGATACTGGCTCTTACGAGCTGCGGTATCCTGCTTTTCATCTTCTAAAAAGGGTAAGTCATATTTCTTTTTAAAAGAGGATTGTTCCTGTGAAATGCGCTCTTCTTCCTCCAGGCTTTTATCAAGTAAAAGTTGCAAGACATTTTTAACATTTTCCACCTGTAAGCTCTTCTGGCTTTTGTGAAGTTTTTCATATTCAGATTGAACAACATCTGCAATAATTTGTGCTCCCCTACCAGAGCGTGCTGTTGAATTAATTGTAAATCTCGGTCTGCCTTCTGAAGGTGGAGAAACAGAGACCGAATAAGATATCGTTGCACCTACATCAATCGATATACCATCTTTTAAATATGGACTTAAAAGCTCAGATTTAAGTTCGGGGGAATCCTTAATTTTTTGGACAACATTTAGCCTCAAATCCTGGCTATTTAAACCATCTAGGTGTTTTGCAACGAGTCCCTGCACATGTTGATCCCGATCGACTTTTTGTAGATTAAGAATTGCTGGTGGAGGAATTAACCGGAAAGAAGAACTGGACCTGTATAACTCCAGACCTTGGGATTTTATGTATATGTAGGCCAAAGCAACAGGTAAAGAAAGAGTGAGTGCAATCAACCAGCGATCACGTAAAATAAGCAAGAAATCGCCCAGTCCTTTGATCTTAGATCCGGTTGTGCTTCCGCCCGAATCACTGGTCATCTTGTTGTAATTATCGTCCATCATCAAAGTAATCTTTCAGGTACTTCAATTCGATCACCTGGATATATCCAAAACCTTCTTGATGCGCTGCTAACATTGATCCCAGAACTCAATGCCTCCACATCGACTTCGTATGTTTTTGTATTTGTGGGACTACCACTCTCATCAAAAAAAGTTCTCGTTACGAAGACCTTATTTTTTTTGGCAATATCGTTAAACCCTCCCGCTCGTGCAATAACTTCCACAATATTCATAGCCTCTACTTCCGGAGGAAATACATACGGCCCCTTGCGATTCACAGAACCGGTCAGGAAAACCACCCTCTCTGAATATGAAGTAATGCTCAATAATGCTTTAGGTCGGGCAAAAATGAGCTTTTTTACATACTCCCGTTGAATCGCAGATTCGGCTTCCTTCTTGTTTTTGCCGACAAGTCTGAGATCCCCAATATATGGCATGCCGATTGTTCCATCGCTTGTAAGAACGGTTTCGGTTGTACAGTCCGCTTCTCCTTGTATTACAACACGAACTCGATCACCAGGTCTTAATTTATAACCTGTTGGATCTTTCAATACAGATGCATCGAAATATGCACCCTGAGAATACAAGAAGTTTGTACCAAGCAAAAGGGTGGTTATAGTAACGAGAAGTTTTAAGCCCATTATCGTTAAAAGCGGCCGGTAATTTGAGCATGAACAAGATGCCTGCCGTAACTTCCGGAATTTGAGTTTTTATCCATTAAAGTGTAATCGTACCCCGCTGAAGAAGAGAAGATTTTGCTGTGCTTTTTCGACACACCAAACCCAAAACCATATGTTTTCATGGACGAGGAATCGACCTTCCCTTGGTTCGGATCATCGTTTTGGGAGAAAGTCTGAGGGTAAGTATAATCAGTGATTCCAGCACTAAGATATGAGGTTCCTGATAGAGTATCAGTGAAACGGTGAGACACACCCGCACGAAGCGAGGTAGAAAAAGTAGAAAAACCTTGGGCCGTAGGTGAGAAAGCACGACTTAGGGAGTAATTGGATGTTGTTTTAGAGTTATGCTTCCAATTCAGAGAGACAGAAGTAATTAAATTGTCTTGGTTTGGTTGAGATGCCAGTTCGTAGTCCACAAGACTGTAACCCAATGATATGCTTCCGCTGAATTTGGAAGAATATACACCATCTGCACCAATACTTATGGAGTGGTTGATCGCATCTGTTAAGTTAGACTGAGAAGTGCCATGTGCCTTGGAACGGGCAAAAGTGTAATTTGTAAAAAAATCAAGCTTCTCTGAATAAATATAAAACGCCCGAAGGCTCAGGGGCAGTGTAGAGAAATCTAAGTTGGGCCTGTCATCAGTATTGGCAGATTGATAGAAACGATAAGAGTAGGATGTCCCCCCCCCTACTCCAAACTTAGCACTGTGATTGTAACGTACATTTAAGCCTGCGGAGATGTAAGTGTAGGAAACGAGGTCTTGGTCAAGAACGCTTGCCCCAACATGCTGACCTACATCAAAAGTAGACTCAAAACGGATTTTTGCATTATTTGAAATTCT
>JAYPAW010000026.1:0-8880 GCA_038123915.1 Opitutales bacterium | reverse complement strand
ACATGGGTGGAGATGGATTTACAGTCTGTCCGTGGCCGGTACTTTAGGTTGAGTCCTCAGTTTCAGGGCTGGGGGCATCAATGGGGTGAAGTGGAGTTTTGGGAAATTGCTAAATAGCATCTGTTGAGACTGAGTAAAATTTCTTTCATTTTAACGGCTGGTTTTCCGGCTTGGTCGCTAGTTGTTTCAGCCCTTGCCCTCTACCAACCTGCAAGCTTCCTTTGGTATGGGGGGGATGCGATTACCTGGGGATTAGGAGTAATTATGCTGGGAATGGGAGTTACCCTTGAGACCAAAGATTTTACCCAAGTTTTCAAATCACCCAAAATTATTATTCTAGGAGTAGCCCTTCAATTTTTAATCATGCCAGCCTGGAGTGCTCTGCTTGCATGGGGATTTGGATTGTCGCCGGAATTGGCAGTCGGCCTTATTTTGGTCGCATGCTGCCCAGGTGGCACGGCCTCCAATGTGGTTGTTTTTCTGGCGAAAGCGAGGGTGGCTCTTTCGGTAAGTTTAACTCTTTGTTCCACAGTAATCGCGGTCGTATTAACACCCTGGCTTACTTTTGTATACGCGGGTCATTATATACCAATTGAGCCATGGGCTTTGCTTAAGAGCATTTTATGGATTGTCTTATTTCCATTGGCAGCGGGGATCATTCTAAAGGGCTTTTTTCCTGCTCCAGTAAAAAAGGTTTCGGAATTTTCACCAGTGCTCTCCGTCCTTTTTATTTTACTGATTGTGGGGTATATTTTGGCATCGAAAAGAGATACGATTTTAGAAAATGGCTGGATTCTTTTGCTGGCTACAGGATTGCTTCATGTAGGAGGTTTTTTTCTTGGCTACATGGGAGCCATTTGGTTTGGAAGAAGTTCTGTGGAAAGCCAGACTTTATCCATCGAGGTGGGGATGCAAAACTCTGGGCTTGGAGCTGCCTTGGCGACCAAGCATTTTCCATCCATGCCTTTGGCCCCGGCACCTTGTGCGATGAGTGCCATTTTGCACTGCTTGATTGGCAGTGTGTTGGCATCCAAATGGGCACGGGAAAATATAAAGGCCAGAGATTCTGATGAGCAGTCGGTCTAGGAAAAAAAGACCTCACAGGCTAGACCCAAATGTTCATTGGTCCAGGGTGCTTGGGTATGTTCAGCTCGAAATTTACGAAGAAGCACTGATTGAATTGTGCATGATTCCAGATGATGAAAACTGGGGTAAGCGGAAGCGCATGATGGAAGTCGAAATCTTCCAGCACCTAGAGGATTGGAAGAGTATGGCAAAGGTTGCCCACGGCTTGCGAATGGAGTTTCCCGAAGAGGTGGATTGGTGGATTGCCGATGCCTATGCAACCCGCCGAAATGAGTCGATTCAGAAAGCTAGAGAAATTTTATTGGAAGGCTTGGTCTGCCACTATGAAGACGGGACAATTCGATACAACCTCGCCTGTTATGCCTGTAAGTTGGGTAGCATGGGAGAATGCATGGATTTTCTCAAAGAAGCGGTTAAACGGGATGAGCGGTTCAAGCTCATGGCCATGGAAGATGAGGATTTAGAATCTGTGCGAGAGGCCCTCAGGCAGATGGGTTGGGGAGATGTGATGGTCTAAGTTAAGATGGCTAGGTGACTAAACCTATTAATGAGGTAGGCTAAGACGCCTTTTCAGTTCGATGAGAGCACCATTGGATGGATCGTCGGGGAATTCTTTGAGGAGAAAGGAAATGTCCCGCAAGGAATCATCCAGCATGCCGGCACCATAAAAGTTCATCGCCCTAAGGGTTCGATAATACCGGTCGCGTGGATTGATCGTAACCAGAGCATTCAGGTAACGAAGGGAGGCGGAGCTATCCCTTTCCCAATCTGCTGATTTTAATAAATTATTTAAAATCCTTGAAATCATCTCTGTTGGTGTGGCCGGCTTTAAATCTGTACTTCTTACTTCTGAATTCGTTAATTCGCTCGCTTGGTTCAGAGTAATGGTTGTGCCTGCAAAAGCATCGATCAGGATGGCGTCCTCGTCTTTTTGGTGCACTTCCTTGTAGAAAGCAAGGAAGTGCCCAGGTGTGGCAAGTCCGTGAATGGGGAGATCCATCTTTTTACCTAGCTCCATAAGCAAAAGAGAGAGGGTGATGGGTATACCACTGCGCTTATCGATCACATCGTTTAAATAGCTGTTTCCCCGATGATGGAAATCGAGGGTGCTTCCACGGAAGCCGTATTCGATAAACAATTGATCCAGTACAATATCGAGTTTCTCTTTTGGGGTTGCCGAGTTGGGAATGTTTTCCGAAATCCTCAAAGCGATGCTATCCATCTTTTTGAGATAGGATGACAAATGAAAGTGCGGGTTATCCAATTGAGCAACGAGGAGGGCAGCCCGCAAGAGGAGATATTCGTCTAGCAGGTCTTTTTCTGTGAGCAGTAGATTTTCCAGCTGATTTAGGATTTGAGCGATTCTTACTTGCTCTGCCGACTGCCGGAGCCTTTGGCTGGCTTTTTCCAATTCTTGTGCACGGTCCAAGAGGGCTTGCTGCACAGAGCTTCCCATATCAGCCAGTTCGAGAAGATCATCCCGCGACAATTTTTCTTCAAGGGTAAGGGATTGGGAAAGTTCATAGGCACGTTCACGAACTCTGGAGGAGATAGCTCCAGGAGGGAGACGTTTGGAAATTCTAAAATTCCGGAATTGAGCACCGGGTTCCCGGAATTTACAAAAACCCACCCAGCCTTCCTTCAGGGTTAAATCAACAGTTTGAATAATGTCTTCCCCGTTAATTTTGCAAAGAATCTGCCCTCCCTGTTCAACCCGGACTGAAAGGTGATTCCAGTCACCGGGTTGGTATGCTGCGGAAGGTTTGGTCTCGATGATATTCCAATCAAAAACTCTTGCTCCATTAAAGCAGGTGAGCCGGAGGGACTGGTTGGTCGGATAAAAACCATAATGGCGATCCTGGCCATCCGAGCAAAAGACGAGCCCAGCGGCACCACTTTCATCTTCAAGTTTGACTTCGACTTCCAGATCAAAAGGGGCGGAGATGATTGAATTTTGGTTGAGGCAAATCATTCGCCCACCAAATCCATTGCCCATGCCAGAGGCTTTGATGACCCCCGCGACTTCTTTCCAGTCGCCCCCCATAGGGCAGATCCATTCTTCTTTATCCAGATTACCCGAACGAAGCCATTCCTCGATTGGAATCGGGTGCGTTTCATTCAGTAAAGTAGCTAAAGACTGGGATGGCACACCGAAGCCCATCGCTCCCCCAGATTTAATGGTGAGCACGGCGATCACCTCACCTGCACGATTGACAACGGGGCTACCACTGCTCCCAGCCTCTATTGGAATAGCCACCTGAACCATGGGGCGACCATCTCCAAACTCCAATTCCCGAATTGCGGCAACCACTCCCCGGCTCACACTTAATCCGTATCCCAACGGGTTGCCGACAGATAAAACAGATTCCCCTGGCAAAACCAGGGAGGAATCCCCCAAAGGAAGAGTGGGGATATTTTCGTCATCGATTCGAAAAAGAACCAGGTCCCGGCTCCGGTCGATTGCAAGAATTTCTGTAGGTTTACATATCGTGCCATCTTCCAGTTCGACCCGAAACTCCCTGTGCTCGCCAATGACATGAAAATTGGTGGCAATGACCCCATCCGGCCCAACCGCAAATCCCGTACCAACTCCCCAGGGACCACCCCCTCGATTGACGCTGGAAATGGTAACCACGGATGACTTAACTTTTGCAGCTAATTCAACAAATGAGTCGTTACTCCGTTGCTCAGCTCTTAGGAGAGAGGATAGGGCCCCCGAACAGGCTAGGAGTAAAAGGAGATAAAATCTACGGCTCATATTAAATCTCACTGGGTCCGAATGATTTCTCTGTAAACCGGCTGCCCGGATTTCGTGCAAAGATCAAAGGTAATGAGACTCATGCGGATAACTGATCGTCTTGATCGGTTACATCTTCAGCGAAAGAAAGCTCATCCTGTTCTTCCTTGTCCGCATCCTTGAGGTTTGCATCCACAAATGATGAGGGAATTTCTTTCTTCGTACGCACCCCCATGGCTTTAAGTTTTTCCGCCTGCCCAATGAGGTTTCCAGGTCCACTGGATAACTGCCCAACTGCGCGTTCATGGGCTCCCATTGCTTTATTTAAGGATTTACCCACTTCATCTATGTTGGTCAGAAATCCGGTAAATTTATCGAAGAGTAAGCCTGCCCGCTTGGCAATGTCTTGAGCGTGTTTGTTTTGTTTTTCCAACTTCCAGAGGTTGGATACCGTTTTGATGGTAGCCATAAGGGTGGAGGCGGTGATCAGGGCAATCTTGCGATCGAAGGCATACTGATAAAGCTCTGAGTCTTCCGCTAACGCCGCCCCAAAAGCAGGTTCTATGGGTATGAAGAGCAGGGTAAAGTCAGGGCAGGTTAATTCATCGATAGATGAGTAGTCTTTGGCGGATAGTTCATCAATATGCTTTCGCACTGAAGTCAAATGTTCCTTAAGGGCTATTTTTCGTTCCTCTTCCGAGTCTGCTGAAATGGATCTTTCGTATGCAGTAAGAGACACTTTGGCATCAATGATTAACTGGCGGTCTCCGGGAAGATAGATAATGGCGTCCGGGCGTTTTCCATCGAAGCTCGATTGCATAGAGAACTCCTGATCTTTGGTGAGACCAGAGGCTTCCAAAGCTCTTTCCAGAATAAATTCTCCCCAGTCTCCCTGCTTTTTGGAATCTCCTTTCAGGGCACGGGTCAGGTTGCGTGCGTCCTCACTCAGTTGGTTTTGGGCCTGCTGCAGACCAGATACAAATTCCCGAAGAGCCACATGGCGGTGAGCGTCTTTTTCATGCAGTTCCTCCACTTTTTTACGAAACTCACGGATATCTTTATCCAAAGGTTGCAGAACCGTTTTAATCTTTTCCTGATTGAGTTCGGAAAATTTTGCAGATTTCTGATCAAAAATTCGGTTAGCCAGGTTTTCAAATTTTTCCTGCATTTGCCTGGCAGTTTCAATCTGCTCAGAGGTTTGTTCCTTGAGCCGTCTTTCCAATTCGGAGTTGTGTGCTGTTAACCGGGCACCTTCGGTTTCTGATTTGAGTAATTTATCCCGCAGGTCGTTTTCTGTTTCGGTGGACTTTACATTACCTAGCTGTAGCAGTTCAATTTCCTTGGCTAGGGACCGGTTCTCTTGTTCTTGATGGTGGAGCCTTTCAGAAAAAGTGGATTCATTTTTAAGGCCTGCTTGGCGCTGTCTAATGAAGTAACCGAGGAACAGGACCAATCCCAATGCGAGCCCTGCGAGTAGATAAATGATTGATTCCACCTACTCAAAGTGGGTTCGTCAGAGAGGGTTGTCAAGACTGCCGCGGTTCAGAATTTGATTTGGGTATCTCTTCTCAAATTTGGAGGTTCGATTCAATTTCCAGTCTTGCTCATTTTCACTGGATTGGAAAAGGATATGTTTATGATGAAGTGGAAAATTGGTTTTTTTATTTATTGTGGGCTTGTCCTATATTTATCCTCCCTTTCGCCCAAAGAAATTTCGGATTCGGTATCTTCTATACCCGACGAAGCCTTGCACTTTACTGAGTACGCACTGATGGGGGTTCTTGGATGGGGAGCCTTTGGGCGGGGTAGTTCAGGTTTTCCGTGGGCAATTTTCGCTTTTTGCTGCTGTTTCGGGATCGTGGATGAATGCTTTCAGGATTGGCTGAATCGTTCCCGTACTGCAGATGTTTGGGATGCCGCTGCAGATGCTGTCGGGGCATTTGCTGGCCTTTTGCTATCGATGGTTTTTTGGAAGCGATAGGATATTTCACTCATAAAAAATCGAAACTCAGACAAATACATGAAAGAAGAGCATCCGCTTGAGACTCGTACCTTTTCACGCCGGGGTTTAATCAAAACAGGTATCGCTGGGATCGCCGGTGCAGGCACTCTTATTTCTGGGCTAACTTCAGCTTGTGCGCAGGAAAAAGATTCACCCTTAAAGAGGCTTGGGAATATTCGACAATCTGTGGTCTATTGGTGCTATTCCAAGCATTGGTCTGTTGAAGAGACTTGCCAGCATGCAGCTCATCTCGGTTGTGAAAGTATCGAACTAGTAGGCCCAAAGGATTGGCCCACGCTAAAAAAATACGGACTTACCTGTGCGATTGCTCCCATTGATGTGGAGGGAAAACCTTTTGTTAAGGGATTCAATAATCCCGAATATCATCCTTGGTTACTGGGAGTAACTCAGAAAGCGATCGATCAATCGTCTGAATTTGGATGTCCGAATGTGATTGCTTTTACTGGTTTTAGCGAAGGGTTTTCCAGAGAAGATGGAGCCAAGAACTGTATCGATGGTTTCAAAAAGCTTGCTGGCTATGCGGAGAAAAAGGGAGTCACCGTTTGTCTTGAAATGCTAAATAGTAGAGTGGGGAATCATCCTGATAAAGGGCATCCAGGTTATCAGGGTGACCATATTGATTACTGCATGGACATTTTAAATGCGGTGGGTTCCCCCCGGATTAAATTACTCTTTGATGTGTACCATGTTCAGGTCATGGATGGGGATGTAATCCAAAGAATTAAGGAATGTGGAGATATGATTGGGCATGTTCATACGGCAGGAAATCCAGGGCGGGGAGAATTGGATCAAAACCAGGAACTCAATTATGCTCCCATCATGAAAGCTCTGCTTGAGATAAACTATCAGGGTTTCGTTGGCCAGGAATTCATTCCTACAGGGAACCCTTTATCCAGCTTAAAGCAGGCTGTGGAGCTGTGTGATGTGTAACTTGATTTCAAGTCAGTAAAGCTTGGGTTTTTATGGAGGGTGAACTCAGATTCATCGATTTATTTTGTGGAATAGGTGGGTTTCGCCAGGCCCTTGAAAATAGAGGTCATCGGTGTGTGCTTTCCTCAGACTGGGATCCTCATGCCCAGTTCGTTTATGAGAAGAACTATGGAGAGAAGCCCCTGGGAGATATCAATAAAATCGAAACCAGAGATATCCCTGCCCATGACCTCCTTTGTGGCGGCTTTCCATGCCAGCCCTTTAGCATCTCAGGAAGCCAGCGGGGGTTTGAAGATGCTCGAGGCACTCTCCTGTATCAAATTCTTCGGATCGTTGAGCACTCCCAACCGAAAGTGATCTTGCTTGAAAATGTCCGAAATTACCTGACCCACCAAAAGGGCCGGACTATGGAGGCGACCTTGAAACTTTTAAGAGAGGCTGGATATGATGTATTTTTTGAGATCCTGAACTCGTCTGAATTTGGTGTGCCCCAAAAAAGAGAACGGTTATTTTTTGTCTGTTTTCGAAAAGATTCTGGAGTGGATAAATTCCAATTTCCACAGCCTGAGGAGGTGGATGTAGCTCTGGAAGATATCTTACTTTCAGAAAATGATTCCAGATTGAGCTCTCTCTGGGTGGATAGGGATGATCTTAGATTGCGGGATTCGCTGCCTACGGAGCGATCCAATAAACCGCTTCGTGTAGGTACGGTTGGTAAAGGGGGGCAAGGAGAGCGGGTGTACAGCCCCAAAGGTCATGCGATTACCCTTTCAGCCTTTGGGGGAGGGGTTGGTGCCAAAACAGGGATGTATCTCTTCGGGAATCGAATCCGAAGGCTTCACCCTTTGGAATGTCAAAAAATAATGGGTTTCCCAGATGATTTTATTTTGGATGAAAATCCCAATGTTTCATACAAGCAATTTGGGAACTCCGTGGTCGTATCGGTGGTTTCAGCCATAACCGAGGAAATTGAAAAAGCCTTGGCAAAAGCCAGGTTACTGGCTGCCTAACAAAGGGGGTTAATTATGTTTGCGAAACGGTCTGCTCAAAACACATGCTGGTGTTTGTTTGGGTGTGCACTTGGAGATTTGGGCACGATCTTTGGCTTTCAGTTATATTACTCCCCTCATCCAATTCCACAGGATTGGTGGATGATGGTCTGGGTACTGGCTATGGTTGCTGGGATTTGTACCAGCGTGATCCTTGAAACCCTGATCTTGTGGAGACAGGTTGGTCCCTTGGAGGCTTTTAAGACTGCTGTTGGCATGAGCATGGTCTCCATGGTTTTAATGGAAGCAGCTATGAACCTGGCGGACTATGGAATGATGGGGGCACCGGCCATCACTTTAAGTATTCTTCCTTTTACGCTTGGGGCGGGTTTTTTAGCAGCCTGGCCTTACAATTATTGGCGTCTAAAGAAGCACGGACATTGTTGTCATGGCTAATCCGATATTCAAATTTTTGATTTCTTTTCTATCCTTGCCCTTTCCTGTGCAAACTAACTAGATTCGAGAAAAATGAAACTGCTCTACCGAGAAGATGTTGAAGAGGCTGGGTACGACCTCCCAGCGGAAGGGCTCTGTGCCAATATTGGCGAGCAGGAAATGTCGGCCCTTAAGTTCGGTGGGGATTGGGTATTGGCCCGAGATGAAGTCTTGGTTGCAGACGGGCATGAACAACAGTTCTTATACATGGTGGTCCAAGGTCAGGTTGGGATTTATAAGGCTGATGACCAAGGGCGAAATCAGGAAATTGCCTCTTTAGGGGCAGGGGCTGCATTCGGAGAGATGGCTTTTCTGAGCGGCGGAGTGGCTTCGGCCACTGTACAAGCCGTGGGCGAGTGCATCCTCTGGAGAATGAACCACGAAAGACTTCTGGCATTTATTGGGGAGAATGGATTTGCCGGTGGTCAGTTGTGTTTAAATGTGGCCAGCATTCTTTCCGGTAGATTGGTCGATGGGAATCGCAAGGTCCTGGATATGGGACGGGACTTACAGGAGTCGCTGCTTCATTTACAGTCCGCATCCGATGCCGATCAAAAGAAGTCTGAAGCTCTCAAGCAGATGCAAAGCAAAGTCTCCAATATGCAAAATGCATTTAAGGG
>JAYPAW010000025.1:0-8886 GCA_038123915.1 Opitutales bacterium | reverse complement strand
CCAGATATTCCAAGGCATATCGATAGCCTTTGGACCCCAACCCGGCAACCACACCCTTTGCGATTCCGGAGATTAAGGATTTGTGTCTAAAATCCTCCCGGGCATGAATGTTTGAAAGGTGCACTTCTATAGTGTTGAGTCCGGATGCCACGATTGCATCCCTAAGGGCCACGCTGGTGTGGGTGAACCCGCCAGGATTGATGATTAAGCCTGAAAAGCCGAGATCCGCCCATTGATGAATTTGATCAATCAGCGATCCTTCGTGGTTGGATTGATAGGCGTGCACTTCACATCCTAAAGTTGTGCCCAGGGATTGGGTTTTCTGAACGATTTCTTCGAGCGTTTCCGATCCATAAATATCGGGCTCTCTTTTTCCAAGCCGATCCAGGTTCGGGCCGTTAAGTAGTCCTATTTTTTTCATTTTTTAAAAGATAAATAAAAGGATAAGTTTTTAGAAACAGGTTTAAAGCGGGCAGTCGGTATCAATGAACTCGTAGGGAATATCAAACTTTTGAGCGACCTCCCGGGCCAATGCATCTACCCCAAAGCGTTCTGTTGCGTAATGACCACATGCATACAGGTTTAGCTCCAGTTCCTGGGCCATATTAAAGTGGTGCTGTTTAAGTTCTCCAGTGATCAGGGTGTCTGCCCCACATCCAAGAATTTGATCTACCGCACTTTGACCAGAACCCGTAAGAATGGCAATTTTCTCGGGTTTACCCATACCAAATTCCATGGCGTGAAAACTATTTGGAAACAAGTCAGTTAGCCGCTCACCTAGTTCATTTCGATCGTATGAACTTGTGGTAACTAAGCCAATATCTTTCCCTTGGTAGGGCAGAAAGGTTCCACAGGGTTCCAAACCAAGTTTATTTGCCAATAAAGCATTATTGCCAATTTCTGGGTGACAATCCAGGGGGAGGTGGGAGCCGTAAACGGCGAGGTTTCTGTCCAGAGCAAGTTTTACCTTTTCATAGCTGGAACCTGTTAAGGGAATAGGTGGGGACCAAAATAAGCCGTGGTGACAAATAAGAAAGTCCGCTTTCTTCTCAATGGCTAGCCGAAAGGGAACCAGCCCAGCATCGACACTGGCACAAACTTTGGAAACCTCTCCATTATTCTCCAACTGGAGACCATTGTGAGAGCCATCGAAATCAGGGATTTCACTCGCACAGACTCGCTGGTCACAATATTTTACCACATCCCATAAGTTGACCATGCTCGATAATGTAAAGAGCAACGATTATCGGGCGAGAAAAAAGTTTATCGTTGCACTGGCACCGTAATTGAGTAAGGTATTTTCCTTTTGTAGCAGGGTGGAGCAGTCTGGTAGCTCGTCAGGCTCATAACCTGAAGGTCGCAGGTTCAAATCCTGCCCCTGCTCCCAATATCTAATCCTTAACCTAATCCCAAAAAGAAAATTATTTCTCCCTTCACACGTTCGGGAAGGGCTTTGAACCAAATATTATTATGAACGTATCCGTTAAAGATCTCTTGGACGCAGGCGTCCATTTTGGACACCAAGTACGCCGTTGGAATCCCAAATCCAAACCTTTTGTTTATGACAACAGGCATGGAATTTCCATCATTAACCTTGAGAAAACCTACGACCTTCTGGAGAAAGCAGCCCAAGCCATCGAAGAAATTGTGGCCTCGGGTAAACAAGTTTTGCTCGTAGGTACCAAACGCCAAGCGATTGAACCTATCCGCGAATTAGCCGCTGCCACCAATATGCCTTTTTGCGTAAACCGCTGGATGGGTGGAACTTTGACCAATTATGAGACCGTTTCCAATAGCATTGCGAAATACAAAAAATTCCTTCGGATGGAAGAAGACGGCAGCTTGGATAAAATGCACGGCAAAGAAAGTGCCGCGATCAAGCGTCAAATGGCTCGTATGCACAGAGATTTTGAAGGTCTCTTGAATTTACAGGGAATTCCAGGTGCCTTATTTGTTGTCGATTCCTTTAATGAAGAAATCGCAGTTGCAGAGGCCAATCGTCTTAAAATCCCTGTGATTGCTCTTGTGGACAGTAATTCCGATCCATCGGTTCTTTCTCACCCGATCCCTGGGAACGATGATTCCACAAAATCAATTCGAATTATTATCGATGTGATCCTGGATGCGATTCAATCTGGTGCGTCCAAGAGAGTACAGGCTCCTACCAAAAGAAAGGACATTACTCCAGTTGCTCAGGAACCTGATTTTCTTGAAAACGAAGACGAACCAGAAGTCACCCTTCCTGAAGGATATGACGAAATGGATTTCGATGACCGCAAGAAAGCGGAGCAAGCCAATGAATCTGAAGATAATTCCGATTCAGCTAAAGAGGAGCCTAGTGCTGTGAGTGAAGCAGATGCAGAAAAGTCGGATGATTCTGCTACTGAAGAACCCGTTGCTGAAGAAGCTAAGAGCTAATCTTCACCCCTCTTAATCAAATCTTAACCTCAGTACTAATTATACAAAATGTCTATTACGAAAGATAGTGTAATGACCTTGCGCGAAAAAACCGGTGCAGGTCTAATTGATTGTAAGCGTGCGTTAGCGGAAAGTAATGGAGATATGGATGAAGCTGTATCCATTCTTCGTAAAAAAGGAGTAGCCACAGCTGCTAAAAAGTCTGGGCGTAGTGCGAGTGAGGGCGTGATTGCTCAGTCCATATCATCGGATCGTTCCAAGGGCATCTTGGTTGAGGTGAATTGTGAAACTGATTTCGTCGCTAAAAATGAAGATTTTGTCGCTTTCTCAACTTCCATAGCTGGGGAGCTTTTGGAGAATCCTGGTGTTGATCTGGAAGAAAAGAGAACTGAGCAAGTTGCGAAAATCGGTGAGAATATTCAAATTTCAAGATCCGAAATTCTTTCCCCTTCCGGGTCTGGCTTAGTGGAGTCTTATGTGCATACCGGTGCCAAAGTGGCGGTTCTTCTTTCCGTTAGCTCTGATTCTTCCGATGTGGCAGGAAATGAGCAAGTCGTATCGATGGCCAAGGATATTTGTATGCACATTGCGGCTACTTCCCCAGTTTGTGTATCCAGGGAAGAAGTACCTTCCGAATTGGTTGAGAAAGAAAAGGAAATTGCCAATGCCCAGGCGGAAGGTAAACCTGCCCAAGCAATTGAAAAGATTGTGACCGGTAAATTAGAGAAATACTACGCTGGTGTATGTTTGCTTGAGCAACCATTTGTCAAAAATCCTGATCAATCGATTCAGCAATTTGTTGATGAAGTCTCCAAGCAAGCAGGTTCTTCTCTTAAAGTAGAAAAGTTCCTTCGCTTTCAGGTCGGGGAAAAGGCATAGGTTTTTTAACTTCTCTTTCTCCTCTATTTTGAGGTGATAGGAAGTTAACTAGGAATTAAGAATCCATGTGGCTGCACTGGCAGTTGCATAGATCAGTAACAGGGCATAACCGTTTGTTTTCTTTAAGATCTTTCCTTGTAGCCAGTAAATGAGCAGGAGGGTCGTTGAAATAAGGAACATGTAATCGACCCAGGCAAAGGGAGCGGAGCTACGCACTGGCCCAAGAACACCTGCTAAACCTCCTATGAGGGAGATGTTAAAAAGGTTGGATCCGACGATGTTTCCTAGAAGCATGGCATTTTGCTGTTTCCTGACTAAACTGATGGATGCAGCCAACTCAGGTAAACTGGTACCTATGGCAAGTAAAGTGAAACCAATTAACTCTTCAGGAATACCTCCAATTTCTGCCAAGCTTTTCGATCCATAAACCAAGGAGTCTGCTCCTGCCCATAATGCTAAGGTCGAGATAATAAGCATTACCAGCGAAAGGAGAATGGCAGGTTGTTCTTGGTTAAGAGCAGATAAATTCTCCGGCTTTTCTCTTTCCGCCTTATTTTGGCTGATCGCTTTGTAAGAAAGAACGATGAGATAGGAGGAAATAAAAACGAGAAAAATAATTCCTGCCGTACGCCCAATTTCATGTTGGGCGGAAAAGATTAGAAATCCACAAAACCCAACGGTGACCAAGCCCAAGCAGACTCTTTGCGACAGGGGGACAGCATTTTGGGTAGGAACGGAACCAATAAGCAAAGCAATCCCAAGAATTAAAGCAATATTGGCAATATTGGATCCAATGATATTGCCTAAAATCAGACCGGGTGAATCACTGTTTAAGGCTGATATGGAGGTAAATAATTCGGGTGTGGAAGTGGCAATCGATACCACCGTCAAACCGACCACAACGGGTGGAATGCCCAACTGATAAGCGAGGTTAGAACTATGATCGCTTAACCAATCTCCTCCTTTAATAAGCAAATAAAATCCCCCCACAATACAAAGGGCGAGCAAGAGGAAGTAAATTCCTTGTGATTTCTCTAAGATTGGAGAAATCCAGTGATTTAATAATTCATACATGAGTAAATTTGAAGAGTTAGGGTGGATGGTGCGATTTGAAAGGCAAGGAGAATCAGGCAAGTGTAAGGCGTCTTCCCTTGACTTGACGGTGTATTGCTACATCTTTTTCCCACTTGCACGCTAAGATTGATAAGATGAACTCCCCTGAAAGCTTAAAGGACACCTTAAATCTCCCCAAAACCGATTTTCCGATGCGAGCCAATGCAGTTGAGCGCGAACCGGCCCGCATGGAACATTGGGAGAAATCAGGAGTTTATGCGAAGATGCAGGAGAAAAACCAAGGAGGAGAGTCCTTTGTTTTGCATGATGGTCCTCCATTTACCAACGGGGATGTCCATGTGGGTACTGCATTAAATAAGATCCTGAAGGATACGATTCTTCGGTTTAAAAATGCTCAGGGTTTTTCTACTCCCTACCTTCCTGGGTGGGATTGTCATGGTTTACCCATCGAGCATAAGGTTACCAAGAAGTTACGAGATGCGAAGGTCGATTTCGATTCCGTTCAACTTCGAAAAGAATGTGAGGATTTTTCAAAATCATACATTGAGACTCAGAGAGGACAATTTAAACGGTTGGGCGTACTTGCTGACTGGGAAAATGAATATCGCACCATGAATCCTGCTTATGAGGCTGAAATCCTTCGGACCTTTGCAGATTTCGTCGAGCAGGACCTCGTTTACCGAAGCAAAAAACCTGTGTACTGGTCCATCCCTTGCCAAACAGCTCTGGCGGAGGCAGAGATTGAATATAAAGACCATGTGAGCCCTTCTATTTTTGTACGATTCCAATTAAAGAAAGAAGAAAATGGTTTCGTAGTTATTTGGACGACTACTCCTTGGACTCTACCTGCTAATCTGGCGGTGGCAGTTCATCCGCGTGAGAAATACTGCAAGGTATCTCACGGAGATGTCTATTACTGGATTGCTGAACAACGCGTTGAAGCATTTACAGAGGAATGTAAGCTTGAGGGCTTCACGATTGAAGATACATGCCTTGGATCAGCCCTTGCCGGTCAGGTCGCATCTCACCCATTTATAGACCGGGAAAGCCCGATTGTTTCGGCAGAGTATGTAACCATGGATACAGGCACTGGGTGCGTGCATATTGCACCGGGGCATGGTTTGGATGACTACCTGACAGGATTAGAGCATGGACTGGAAATTTACTGTCCCTTGGATGATGGAGGGAAATATGTCGATGATGGTCAAATCCCCAGTGATTTGGTGGGAATCTCTGTGCTGGAAAAAAAGGATGGATCCAAGGCCAACCAAGCGGTCCTTCAAATCCTCTCCGAATCGGGGGCCTTATTATCCCACAAGAAACATAACCATCAATATCCGCATTGTTGGCGTAGTAAATCTCCGGTTATTTTTCGGGCGATGGACCAGTGGTTTGTTTCTCTGGATAAAGATGGGTTGAGACAGCGCTGCATGGACGGGATCGGAGAAGTATCTTTCACCCCAGAGTGGGGAAGAAACCGAATCAATGGATTTCTGGAGTCCCGGCCCGATTGGTGTATCTCGAGGCAACGATCCTGGGGTGTGCCTATTCCGGTGTTTTTCGATGAAGATGGAAATGCATTGCTCGATTCCAAACTTATACATTTCTTGGCCGATAAAGTTTCTAAGCTTGGATGTAATGTATGGTTTTCCAACTCTGCTGAGGAGTTATTGGATGGTTTTGATTTACCCGAAGAATGGAAAGGAAGAAAGCTGAGTAAAGGTCAGGACACTTTGGATGTTTGGATTGATTCCGGGTGCAGTCACCGCGCCGTCCTCCGTGGTTCTGATAAGATTTCCTGGCCTGCGGACTTGTACCTGGAAGGAAGTGATCAGCACAGAGGGTGGTTTCAGAGTTCTTTATGGACCAGTATGATCTCTTCCAAGGCTCCCCCGTACCGCAGGATTTTAACCCATGGCTTTGTAGTCAATGGGGAAGGAAAGAAAATTTCCAAGAGCGATGGGAAGCCACAAACGGCTGACTCTTATGTGACCAAGTATGGTGCGGATGTTTTACGCCTTTGGGTGTGTTCAGAGGATTTTCGCAGGGATATTCCATTGTCGGATGAAATTTTGGACCAAACCGTTCGGGCATATCGGACGTTGAGGAATACGATACGCTTTCAGTTGGGTGCTCTGCATGACTTTTCCGAGTCCGAGCACTTGGTGCGAATCAAAGAAATGTCGTCGATCGACTTGTGGGCACTTACCAAGACAAATGAATTAATTCAGGAAGTAACGGATTGTTGCGAAAAGTACGAATTTCATCGAGCCATTCAAACGATTAATCGTTTTTGTTCCGGCGTTCTATCTTCCACCTATCACGATATTATCAAAGACCGACTCTACACTCTGGGGTCTGATGATAAACTCAGGCGTTCCACCCAGTCTGCCTTAATCTCAATCCTTCGTTCTTTGCTGAAATTAATCGGCCCTTTTACTCCTTATATTGCAGATGAAGCTTGGTCTTTCCTCCAAAAAAGAGAGGAGTATTGCGACGATTTTCTGGTACTTCAGAAATGGCCTGATATCACCGATCTAAGTGAAAAATCGCAAGTTTGTATGGATGTCCAAACCCTGTTGAACCTAAAGGAATCAAAAGTAAATGAGTCCCTGGAAAATTTAAGGGTTAAAAAGGAGATTGGGCAGTCCTTGGATGCTGAAGTTAGCTTACATATTCCTGAGGACTGTGAATTAGATCATACTGTGAAGCGTTTTAATTCAGATGAACTTGCTGAACTTTTTATAGTATCTCAGGTAATCGTAAGTCCACTACCCGCCGGAGAAGATATTCGTGTATCTGCCCAACATGCCTCGGGGGTTCGTTGTCCCAGAAGTTGGAGGTGGGTTCCTGAGCTTGTGCATGTGGAACCATGGGGTGAAGTATCCCCTCGGTGTGCCGAAGTGCTTGCCAACCTTTCTTGAAATTATATTCTGCGAAAATTCTCTGTCATGACCGCCAAAAAGAAAGCATCTCCTTCTACCAAAGCAAAGTCAGCAAAGCCCAAAGCTACTAAGCCATCTACTGCACCTAAAAAAGCATCCAAGCCGGCTGCAGGGGCAAAGAAGAGCACTCCCGTCCAAGCCAAAACAAAAGTCGTAAAGAAGGCAGCACCAAAGAAAGTAACTGCGGCGTCCAAAAGTCCCAAAGCAACTTCATCATCCCAAGCTAAGACAGGGGTAAAATCATCTTCCGCAAAACCTAAGGCCAAAAAAGTTTCTTCTACTAAACCATCTGCGGAGAAGAAAGCATCCAATCGGATCAGTAAAGTGAAAGAGATTGTTTCCCAAACTCTAGGGAAATCTCAAAAAGAAGAAAGCAAAGTGGAGAGCAACGCTTTTTCTTTTGATGACGCCTTAAACTTTTTAAAAGCCAAGAAAAAATCCAGCTCGAAGAACAAGGCGACCAAGGAGACCAGTGAAACCAAGGTTTCTAAAGCGGATAAAGTTAAAGAAACTAAATCCTCTAAGGTTAAGAAGCTATCCACTGCTTCGATTGATGATATCCTAGGGTTTGGTTCTCCTTCCGTTGGGATTGGCAGACCTATTCGTGACGAGTCTAAGGTGCCCAAACAATGGTTGCCCTTCTACCAAACCCTTATGTCCTTAAGGAACGCTTTAAAAGGTTCTATAGGGGAGAGGTCGAGTGAGACAATTGGTGCTTCGGCTCGGGAGTCCGGAGAGCTTTCGATTAATTCAAGCGATGCGGGTACCGAGACTTTTGACCGTGATTTAGCCCTTTCCATGGTTGCCAATGACCACGAGGCTCTCGAAGAAATCGAAGATGCGATTGATCGTATTTTTGCGGGCACTTACGGCATTTGTCTGGAGACCCAAAAGCCCATTAATAAAAACCGCCTCAAAGCAGTGCCTTTTACACGATTTTCGGTTGAGGGTCAGAATCAATTCGAGCGAGGAAGAATAAAAGAAAGGGATTTCGGTTCCGGGTCTTTTGCCACTTTGGCAGACTCGACCATGGGAGAAGAAGATTAATCCCATCTCCCCAACTTTCTTTTCCTAACTCCTTCTTCTGTTGTCCCGTTATTTAAGGTTTTGGATCGTTTCGATCCTCATACTCATTGCAGATCAGTGGACCAAGACCTGGGTGGTAGAGCATGCGGTTGAACTCAGAAGAAACCCAATTGTGGTGATCGATGCTATCGAAGGAAATCCTGCTTTTCTTGAGTTTACATATGTGACCAACCCCGGGGCGGCTTGGAGTCTTTTTTCAGATTATCCAGAAGCCTTAACCTTGCTTGCCAGTTTTGCCCTAGTCTCGATCTTTCTTTTCCGGAAGCATTTGGAGCTCGAAAGGCATGTGCTTCAGATTGTTTTTGGTTTAATTGGAGGTGGTATTGCTGGCAACCTGGGAGACCGGTTATTTCGAGAACCTGCAGAAGTGGTAGATTTTATTGATGTTTATTTGCCCCTTATCAACTACGATTACCCAATTTTTAACATTGCCGACTCAGCAATTTTTATTGGGGCGATTGTTTATTTAATTATCGGTTTTACC
>JAYPAW010000024.1:0-8897 GCA_038123915.1 Opitutales bacterium | reverse complement strand
GGTTTTGCAGGGTGGCGAGCAGGGGGCGGGCATCCTTGCCCTGAAAAAAGTGGCGGTCGATAGCATCGAGTGCCCAGTCCAGTTGACCGGAAAAGAAGGCCTCGGAGGCCTCGAAAAAGTCGCCCTCCCCAAAGTCGGGCACGAGGTCGATGATCATTTGCTCGGTGATTTCCGTGCCCTCCGACCCGAGGAAGGAGGCGAGCTTGTTCGTCTCCTCCACTCCGAGGCGGGGATGAGCCCCAATTTTACCTGCCAAATATTCGAGTGCACCGGGACCAAATTTTACCCCGAGAGATGAAGCGGTTTCCTCGACCAGGCGGCGAAAGGCGACATCTTCTTTTTCACCCTTGGCGAGGTCATGAAAGTCGGAATTTTTTTGGAGCCATTTGACAAAGCCATGACCGCGGTGGACCGGGCAGGCGGAAAGAATAATTTTGGAATCTCCGGGGTTTTCGAGAAATTTCTTGGCTTTTTCGAGGGCATCCTTGGAACCCTGGGCGGCCCCGGTCTTGTTTTGGTTGATGAAGTTTGCTTCGTTTATCCAGACGAGCTTGCCCCCGCCAAAAAGGGACATCGTTTCGGTGGCAGCTTTGGCTTCGGAGAGGATGCGTTCGACATCGTCCACCCGGTCGGCCCGCCCGTCGATGACTTCCCGGGAGAGATCGTCAGGGAAATCCTCTGCCCATTGATCAAAAACTTCTTTGGCTTTTTGGCGGACGATGAAGTCATCATCTCCCAGAATGACGCAAAGTGAGCTCACTGATTAAAAGCGAAATTATAATTCGATATTTCCCACATCCGCAGCTGCGAGAACTTCTTCCATCTTGTACTTTCTCAACTTGCGGCGCATCCAGTCGAGGGCGGCTGAAGTGGCCCGACGCCGGTTGGATGCACGGTCGCCCCGTAGGTTAAGCTTCTTTGCCCAGACTCCAAGTGGGGAGGAGTAGCCCAGATAGATCGACCCGATCGGTAAAATCTGGGTGCCACCGGTGGGCCCAGCGAACCCAGTAATGCTCAGCCCGTAATCGGTACCAAATTTTTCGGAAGCCGAGGTGGCCATGGCGATGGCAATTTCCTCGCTCACCGCCCCGTGCTGCTCGAGCATAATCTCTGGAACCTCTAGGATTTGCACCTTGGCATCGTTGTGGTAACACACAGCACCTCCGTGAAAAACTTTGGAAACTCCAGGCACTTCGGTGAAGGAGGAGGATAGCAAACCTCCGGTGCAGGATTCTGCGACCGCGAGGGTCTGGTTTAAACTACGGAGTTCCCTAAAAATAACTTCGGCGAGGGAGCGGTCGCCATAGCATACAAAGTCTTCCCCAATTAGTTCGCGGCACTGGTCCCCAAGCTCGTTGAGAGCTTCTTCGTTGAGCAGGTCAGAATCCAAGGAGCTAAGCCGGAGGTCGACCATACCGGCGTGGGCACAGTAGCCCACCACCAGCCCTGGCTTGCCCTCCAAAATTGGGCCAACCTTTTCAGCCAGGGCGGATTCCCCGATTCCAGCGGTGCGAATTTGCAGGTAGCAATCGATCTCAGGAAGAACGCCCGCAGATTGTAAGCGGGGGATAACCTGTTGCTCAAACATGGGATGCATCTCGCGGGCAGGTCCGGGTAGCATCACCAAAATTTTGCCGTTTTTATTGAGAAATAATCCGGGGGCAGTGCCGTATGGATTTTTTAGAATTTCCGCATTTTTGGGACGGTAGCACTGGCGAAGGTTAATTTCGGGCATCTCCCGCTCCAGTTGCTGAAATCGTTGGCGAATGGCTTTCTCCACTTCCTCGTCGTAAATAAGTTCCTCATCCAAAGCCTCGGCAATTGATTCGCGGGTAAGATCATCGGTGGTGGGACCGAGCCCGCCAGTGGTGATGACTAAATCTGCCCGCTTCCAGGAATCAGCAAAGAAGGTTTTGATCTCCTCCGGGTTATCCCGGATCACCAGGTTAACGGCTGGTTCAATGCCATGGTGGGCAAATTGGGAACCGAGGTAAGTGAGGTGGGAATTTTCACGAATTCCGAGAAGGAGTTCATCTCCCAAAGTGATGGTTTCTACGCGTATGGTTGAGCTCATGGCAAAAGAAGGGCGTTCAGGTTGGCAAACGCAGGATATGGTTGTAGACTTGCAATGCGTAAAAGTACGAAGGATTCTGTAGATTGCCAATGCAAAATGAGAAACATGAACTTGGCCGGTTTATCCGGTCCATGCCCCAAACATCTGGGGTATACCTAATGAAAGACCGGTTAGGGCAGGTGATTTATGTGGGGAAGGCAAAAAATTTAAAAAGACGGGTGTCGAGTTACTTTCAGGGTTCCCGAAGGTTCATCCGGGCACAGCCCAAGATTGCCGCGATGGTGGAGATGGTTTGGGAAATTTCCTTCCATCAGACCCGCAACGAGACCGAGGCCCTTTTATTGGAGGGGAAGTTGATCAAGCAATACCGCCCAAGGTACAACACCGATTTTACCGATGATAAGCAGTTCTTACTGGTGCAGGTGGATTTACAAAACAAACTGCCACGCTTTCGGTTGTGCCGGAACCGTAAGGAGGATGGTTCGCAGTATTATGGACCCTTTGCTCAGGCTGGTATGCTGCGTTCCACGCTGGCGGAAATGAGAAAAAGGTTCGGTATCCTGCTGGCGGATGCGAAGCCTGTACTTTTGGAAGGAGGAAGGGTGCGTTTGTATGAGGATGCACGGGCGGAAATTTTTGGTGGTCACAATGAAACAACCCTCGATGAATACCGGGAGAGAGTGGATCAGGCTTGTGCATTCCTGGAGGGTAAAACCAAGGAACTTCTCAAAGAACTCAAGGAAGAGATGGTGAAGCGTGCTGAAGCGATGGACTTTGAACGGGCCGCCAAGCTAAGGGACTTAACCGAAGCCCTCGCAAAAACAGTGCGTAAGACCAAGCGCTTTACCCGGGATTGGGTTAAAGATGATCTGCTGGAGGAACATGCGGTACAGGCACTGGGAGATGCGCTCGAATTGTCCGTTCTTCCCCGGGTGATTGAGTGTTTTGATGTGTCCCATGTTTCCGGGACCTTTGTGGTTGCATCGATGGTTCGCTTTGTGGAGGGCCGGCCGGATCGTAAAAGTTACCGAAGGTTTAAAGTGAAGGGTGGTTTGGGGAACGATGATTTTGCTTCCATGTATGAGGTCGTGGGAAGGCGATACGGAAGGTTGAGCCATGAGGGTAGGGCGATGCCTGATTTGGTGGTGATTGATGGAGGGATAGGCCAGGTTGGATCGGCAAATGAGGCTTTTCGGGAATTACAGATTCAACCACCTCCGCTGATTGGATTGGCCAAGAGGGAAGAAACCATTGTTTTTGGGGACGAGCGCGGAGAATTGAAGTTACCCAAGAGAGATCCTGCCCTCAGGTTGCTGCAACGTCTGCGCGATGAGGCCCACCGGTTTGCCAACCAGTTTAATGCCGATCTTAGAAGTAAAAAGATCCGGGAATCTGTGCTCGATGATTTTTCTGGGTTGGGCAAGGTCAAACGAGCGATGCTGTTGGACAAGTTTGGCTCGCTCGATGCCTTAAAAAAAGCGAATGTGGAGCAGCTTCAGACCGTGGACGGGATTGGACCCAAAATGGCATCAAGGTTGTTCGCTTTTCTTCATCCTTCTTCGATGAAACCTGAGGTCCGAAGGTAAATTTATAACCTTTTTGTCTTTCCACTTTTAGGGATGTGGGCAAGCTAGAATCTTTGGCATGAAAAAAAGACCGGGTTTAATGAAGATCATTTCAGGAGTTATCTCTGTGTTTTCGGTTTGCTTGGTGGTCTTGTGGTTAAGTCTCCCGCATTTGTTGCAAACCACCCTAGAAGAGATTTTGGCAGAACTGGATGGTGAGTTATCATCCATTACCGTTGAAAAAGCCAATCCTTGGAGTATTGAAATTTCTGACTTGGAGGGGACTGCTTGGGATGGGGACTTTTCATTGCAGATGCTAAACCTGCGCTACGATCCGGTCAGTCTTGCCGAAGGGAGAGTTCATGCACTCTCACTGACTTCTCCCCAACTCTCCTTGCCTGGCAGTGCCCTGGAATTCTTTCTGGATTCGAATGATTCATCCGAACAGGATCCTTTGGCCCTGCAGGAACATGCTCAAGCCCTTTTGCTTAATCCTCCTTTGCAGCACCTTCGTTTGCGGGATGCAGGGGTGTCTATATCATCGCAGGATCTTAACCTGAGTACGAGATTAGGGCTCGAGGGAGATTTCCACACCGGACTCGCCCAGTTGAGAATGGATGGAAATACCTCTGGGTTTTCCTGGTTGGGAGATTTAACCATGATTCAGGAAGGAAATGATTTGTTTCTTGGAGCGTCGCTCCAGTTTCCTGATCTCTCCAAGCTTCTTCCCTTGGTTGATTCCTTGGATTCGATCACTCCTGAGCCTTTGAACTTGGATCTTCAGGATTGGATTCAGATCGAACAGGGCTCTGCAAAAGGGCAATGGACCGGGAGAGTGGAGGAGGATGGGATTATGGATCAGTTTATGGACTTCAATGCCACCGACATGGTTTTGCAGTTTATGGGGATGACCTTTGAAGTCCCACAGGCCATACTTTTCCTTACTCCGAGAACACCTCAATCCATAGAGTCGAATTTCTACGCCAATGTGAATTGGGGAGAGAATCTTAAGATGAGTGGATTAAAAATCTCGGCGAACTTGCAGGATGGTGTCCCTAAAATCACCCTTCGTGTGCAACGATTGGAAACCGGCGGGCTTCTTCCTCAATCAGAAATTCTCGGACTTACGATCGATGACATCGAATTTGCCTATGGTGATGCCAACGAGTTACTTGGGCTTAGCCAAGCGAAGGTGCGGTTTTCTGCAATCCATTTTGAAGAAGGAATGTACAATCTTTATGATGGGGAACTTCAACTGGAATGGTTGGGGGAGGATCGTTTTCATGTTGAATTACTCAAGGCAAATGGTTCGCTGCCCACCCTTGGTCTCAACCTTCATAAAATTGGGTATTCGGGAGAATTTGCTCTCGACCAGTTACCCAAATTGGATTCTGAGCAGTCTTTTACGATCAAGGAAGCATTTCTTGGCGAGGATCAAAAAATTGAGGATTTAAAGATTCAGTTTCAGTTGGACTCTGTCGATCGTGTGAAATTTTCTGAAGTAAGTCTTTCGGTAAATGATGTGAAGCTGGCCTTGGATCCGGCTAATTTTATCGTTGAGAAGCCAGAAGCTGGATCTGAGCGGGTTGATTTATCCTTTCTCGATGGAGAACTACATTTTCCCGATTACGAGGACTTTTCCGTGCGTAATCTTCAGGCAAATATTAAGCTAAATGCGATCGATCCATTGGAAAGTAATGGCACCCAGCAAATACGCTTTGACTTCCACGCTGGAGAGCAAGTGTTGGAGGATGGGAAAATTGATTTTAATCTTCTGCCAACTGGCGAAAAAATCATCAATTCCCTTGAGCTAAAAGCTTTTGGCGGGTTGCTATCTGTGGAGGAAACGAGCCTGGAAGATAACCTGGATCATTTTGAGCTCAAAGCATTAGCCTCCGGTTTGAATTCCCAAGACTTGCTTGAATTGTTCGAGGACTTGGATGCCCGGATGGATGGAAATCTTTCAGGGTTACTCACCATTCGGAACGATCCGGTTCGGGGTTGGGATTTTTATGGAGGGTCTCTGTCCTTGGATTCTTCTGATATGGCTAAGCTCTATCTCAATACCCATGGCATGCTTACCGAGGGATTGGAGCCAAAGAGTTCGGAGTATAAAAATATGTATCTGCTCGAGCGGGCCCTTCAGGACTTAAGCCTCGAGGCATTGAGTGTTCTGTTTAAGGTCCTGGATGACGGGGAACGCGTGGTGGAGATGAATGTACGTGGAGAATCGGATGTGGACGGAAAGGGGATTAATGTGGAGTACAGGCCAAGAATTGTCGGCGGTTTGGACGCTCTTATGCAACAGGCGGACCTTTCCAAGTGGGGGATTTCTCCCTAGAAAAATTATTTTAGCAAAGATCCTTATTGCGGCATACGAAACAAATTACTTAGAAAATTTCTGTGAAACTATTTAAATCACTCACCCACGCAGCTTTACTTGCCTGTTTGTTTTCCTGCACGGTTGTAAAGACTCAGCATCATATCACTCTTGATCACAACATCACCATAAAGATTGAAAAAGAAGTAAACAGCTTCCTCGACGATTTGTATGAGGATGAACCTACCAATTAATTTAGTTCTCATTATATCATGAAAAAATCATTTATTTGCGTACTCCTTCTGTTGGTAAACTTCTCATATTCAGCTTGGGGAGATGTTTCCGATCGTATGAAAGCCCGCTTATCCGATGTGGTCGCAGCCAAGGATGCAGGTACTGTAGGCGAAGGAGTGGACGGCTATCTTCATCTCCGTGCCTCCTCCAACAGTACAGCCCAGAAATTAGTTGAGGCAGAAAATGCCGACCGCAAAGAGCTCTTTCAAAAACTTTCTGCCAAAACGGGTGGAGATGTTTCTGCGGTGGCCAGGCAGTTCTCTCAATCGATTGCTTCCAAAGCAAAATCCGGTCACTGGTTCAAGAAGTCTTCTGGAACTTGGGTTCAAAAGTAATTCCCTTTGCCTAAGGCATTTTTCTTCGTTCTTGTTACGCTTTGTGCGGCATGTTCCTGTCGCACAACTTCCCCTCTGCCCACTGAATCACAGGGGGAAGCCACGGCCGATGGTTTTATTCATGGATCTGTGGACGAGATTAATCAGGCGATTGAAGAAAACCAAAAGCATGGGAGGGCCCTGGCTTTTGAATCGGAATGGTTAGATCTCCGGGCCCAGGTTGTGGAGGCAGAAAAATATGCCAGCGAGTGCCGGGCATCAGAGCTTACATTAGCTGGTCAAATGGCAAAATTTGGATCTATGGATCAGAGGATACCTGGAGAAGGTTTTATTAATGCGGAACAAAGAGTCCGTTGGAATGCCCAGCTCGAAATAAAAAAGAAAGCACGGGTTACTGCAGAGGCCCGGGCAAATTTATTGAGGCGTGATTTGGAAGACCTCCGTGTAGAGATCGGTCAGGCTGGGTTTTCCGTAACCTCTGGTCCGATTGTTCGATAGTTTGCATGCCCAGTTTACCCTAGGATTTTCATTGTCGAATTCTTTCAGTTTCGCAAAATTTAAAAGATGCAGGATGTGGTGAATCAAATAACGGCCAACCCGTTGCTTAGTGTTATACTCGCGTTGGTGGCCTTTCTTTTAATCTTTTTTGTTTTGAAGAGTCTCTTTCGCATACTGCTCTTCCTTGCTGCTCTGGTTTTGCTTTATTTTGGCTATGTTACTTTTTTGCAGGAAAAATACCCACTTCCCCAAGTCGATGCAGAAAAAGTTTCGGAATGGACCAGCAAAGTGGGGGAATACATTCCCAAAGATTTAAATTTCAGCATGCTGGACTCCAATTTTACCCGTCCTAACCCTAAGGACTGATTCCATTTAAAATTCCTTTTCATCCAATCTCTGGTTCGTGAAAATTCCCTGGCCCCTTTTTCTCGCATGGAAGCAATTGTTTCCTTCCCAGAGAAAAGTTTCTTTTTTCTCTCTTTTGGCTGTGGTTGGGGTGGCTTTGGGTGTCAATGTGATGATTGTGGTGGTCGCCTTTATGAAAGGCTTTCAGCATAAATTCAGGGAAGATATTATTGATGCTCAGGGGCATGCCCGGGCGATTCCCCTCAGTCGGACGACCCAATGGAAAACTCTCCAGCAGGAATTGTTGAAACACCCCGGAATTGAAGCGGTTTCTCCTTACTTGCAGGGTCCCTTACTTGCCCAAAAAGACAATTACCATTCGGTCCCGCTGGCCATTGGGATTGATCAATCGATTGGCTCATCTGTTCTTCCGCTGGCAGAGTTTTTAGAAAATGGTCATTTGCGGATGGAAGCTCATGATGCAATCGATGTGACCCCGGTACCGAAAAGCTCCGCCCTGCAGGATGATGTGGTCTTTGTCAGCCAGTATGTGGCCAACCGATTGGGGGTTCGCCCTGGAGCGATTTTACGGATGGAAGATTCTAAGGATTTGGATGATAAGCGAATGGGCGTGCGTGTGGCCCGGTTGGATGTGGATGTTCCTTCTGCAGAATGGGATCTGGAATACCAAGGAAACAACCAATGGCTCCTGAGTTCGGTTGGGCTTGGGTATTCCAAAAAACTGGAACCAACTAATGGATTCCTAGATGGGGGTCCGGGTACGCCCACCTTTGCTCTTTTGTCGCCTTTGATCGAACCCGTGCTAGGTGACAAATCTACATATCAGACTTTCCGGTCCTCTACGATGGAAGTGTATTCTCCGGCGATGATCGAGCGTGCTCAGGCCAATGAGATGATTCCGCCCAAGGAAGTCTTGATCGGAGGAATATTTGAGGTTCCCTGGCAGGGTTTTCATGCAGAAGCAATGATAGGTTCCTTTCGCTTGATCGAAGATCTACGGGCGGTTTCCGGGCTTTGTGACGGGATGTTTTTGAAATTCAGTCCGGAAATATTTGGCAACGAAGACGCTCTTGCCAGGTATTGTGAGGAATTGGAAAGCGAGCGTGCACGGGACTGGGCATTTGTTCCTTGGTTTGTGGAAAACTCCTGGTTTTTCGACCTCCTGAAATTTGAGGAATATTTAATGATTCTGATCATGGTTCCAATTGGTTTGGTTGCGGCCTTTGCCATCGCGATTGCTCTGATGACTACAGTGCTCCGGAAGATTCGTGAAATTGGTTTGCTCGTTGCCATGGGAGGAGCCCGCGGTTGGGTTGGTTCGATCTTTTGCCTGCAGGGCTTTTTGATTGGTCTGCTTGGCTCGGTGCTTGGTTGTGGATTGGCTCTGTTGTTTATCCGTTACCGTGATTCGATCATGTCCTTCATTGTGGTCAATATTGCCGGGG
>JAYPAW010000023.1:0-9044 GCA_038123915.1 Opitutales bacterium | reverse complement strand
ACCATGTCTTCCCACCATGCATCCTTGATATTTTTGCGCAATTCCACTCCCAGTGGACCGTAATCAAAAAAACCGTTTAAACCTCCATAAATTTCGGAGGATTGAAAAACGAAACCGCGACGTTTAGACAAAGAAATAATTTCCTCGATTAAGCTATTTTCCTTACTCATAAAAACCATTAGTTTTTACTATTCATCCCATCAATGGACAATCTTTTAACCTTCGATAATTCCCACAAAGTTCAGGTTGACTCCTATGGAGTAAGAATTTTGAATTCAAATTCGATGGGATTTTCAAAAAACAAGCTAACCACCCGAGTGATCGCTCTGGCTCTTCTGACCACGGTCACTCTTCTTAGTAGTTGTAGCTTAAACCCCAAAAGGTACTTTTCAAAACAGGTAAATTTGGGAGGGGTTCTTACCCACGAACCGTCCTCTTATACCCCAGTTGAAACTGGAACATTTCGAGTAAGTTCTGATGAATTGGTAAACCGCAGGCACCACAAAGGGGGTAAAACAAGTCTCCTTTGGGGATTGTTTACTTACACAGACTATTAATATAAGGGCCCAAGGCCCTATTGGAGGGGATTTATTTCCTTATTTCCTATCAATAATTAGAATAATTCCATTTCTAACTTGAGAATATCCATGTATTGTTTAGTTTGAATCCTTGCATGGCTTTTTCCCTCTCCCCATCCTCCAAAAAAACATTCGCACATTCTCTTCGCGAAAAAGGTCTACGCCCGACCAAACAGCGTGCCTGTGTTTATGGAGTTATCTTGGATAAAAGAGACCATCCCACTGCTGATGATATCTTCGATCGGGTAAAAAAGCACCTGCCCGGTACTTCCTTTGCCACGGTTTATAACTGCCTTGAGACTTTGGTCGGATGTGGCTTGGTTCGCCAGGTCAACATGGACCGCTCCCCTACCCGTTACTGCCCAAACCTGACTCCGCATGCTCATTTTAAGTGCACTGAAACGGGGCAGATTTTTGATGTTCAAATTGACCAGGAAACGCTCTCCAAAATGCATGCACTCATCCCCAAGGGTTTTTTGGCTGAAAACATCGATCTGTGCTTCTCCGGAAAAGGAGATTCCTCCACCCAGTAACCGATTCTGTACAACTTTTTAAATTGTGAACTCCTTAAAAATTGAAAACCTACAAGCCTCGATCGAGGATAAAGCGATTTTGCATGGTCTCTCTTTGGAAATACCCAAGGGTGAGGTGCATGCGATCATGGGCCCAAACGGAAGTGGAAAAAGCACCCTAGCAAAAGTCCTTTCCGGTCACCCTGACTACGAAGTCAATGGCGGGACTGTCACCCTGGACGATGAAAACATACTTGGATTGGAGCCTGATGAAATCTCCAGACTCGGATTATTCCTCGCTTTTCAATACCCCATGGAAGTTCCTGGGGTAACCATAGCAAACTTTATCCGGGCAGCCCGCAATGCACGCCTGCCTGAAGGTGAAAAAGTAAAAGCAGTCGATTTTTACAAAGAACTCTATGAACACATGGATGATTTGGGGATGGATCGGAAATTTACTGCCCGCTCCTTAAATGATGGATTTTCCGGTGGCGAAAAGAAGCGCTGCGAAATTCTGCAGATGTCTATGCTCTCTCCGAAGTACTGCATTCTCGATGAGACGGACAGTGGCCTGGATATTGATGCACTTCGAGTGGTTTCAGAAGGGGTCAACCGGATGCGCAATCCAGACCGTGGCATACTTGTTATCACCCACTACCAACGCTTACTTGAATACATCGTGCCCGATTATGTGCATGTCATGTCTGAGGGTAAAATCGTGCGGACCGGAGGAAAGGAACTGGCACTCGAACTGGAAGAGCGCGGATACGACTGGATCAAACAGGAAGCTGTTGCTTAAAACACCCCACCCCACTTTTCATGATTAGTCCATCCCAAGTAGAAGTAGACCGCGAAAAAGGAAATTTTCATTACGATACCGATTATTCATTTGATGCCGGTGTTGGTCTTTCTGAAGATGTTATCCGCTACATATCTGAAGTTAAAAAAGAGGATCCCTGGGTGCTCGATTTCAGGCTAAAGGCCCTCAAAACCTTCGAAAAAAAACCGATGCCCACACACTGGGCAACGGAAGACCTAAAAAATATCAACTTTGATGTAATTCGTTACTACCTGGCCAAAGGACAAAAACCCAGCCGAACCTGGGATGAAGTGCCTGACGATGTAAAAAATACTTTTGAAAGGTTAGGCATTCCCGAACAGGAAAGAAAGTTTCTTGCGGGTGTGGAAGCTCAGTTCGATAGCGAGGCAGCCTACTCCCGCATGAAAGAGGATCTCGAAAAGGAAGGGGTTATTTTCGTTGGATCCACCGAGGGTTTAAAAGAACACCCAGAGATATTCAAAAAGTGGTTTGGTAAAGTAATCCCCACCTCGGACAATAAATTTTCAGCCCTGAATAGTGCGGTCTTCTCGGGTGGAAGTTTTATCTACATTCCACCAGGGGTAAAATTGGCCCAACCGCTGCAGGCATATTTTCGAATCAACGCAGAAAATTTCGGTCAATTTGAGCGTACCTTAATTATCGCAGATGAGGGATCAGAGGTCATGTACATGGAAGGGTGTACGGCCCCAAAGTTTGAAACCTCTACCTTACACAGTGCCGTGGTTGAGTTGGTCGCTTTGAAAGGTGCTAAAATCCAATATGTGACCGTTCAAAATTGGTCCAACAATGTTTTTAATTTAGTAACCAAGAGGGCCTTGGCGGAAGAGGAAGCGGAAGTACGGTGGATTGATTGTAATATTGGCTCCCGGTTAACCATGAAGTACCCAGGCGTAATTTTACGGGGCCGAAAAGCACGCGGAGAAGTGGTCTCCATTGCGTTAGCTAACGATGGTCAGCATCAGGACACAGGTGCGAAAATGGTGCATGCGGCCGATGAAACCACCAGCAATGTGGTCTCCAAATCCATTTCGATTGGCGAAGGCAGGGCTTCCTACCGTGGCTTGGTGCAAATGCCGGGTCATTTAAAAGGATGTAAAAATAACACAGAGTGTGACGCCCTCCTGATCAATAATAATAGCCAAACCGACACCTACCCAGCCATCACTGTGCAAGGGGATGCCAACTCGGTGCAGCATGAGGCCAGTGTATCCAAAGTAAGTGCTGAACAGATTTTTTACATGCAACAACGGGGATTGGGGGAAGCTGAAGCGATGAGCCTTTGTGTGAATGGATTTGTCAATGATTTGATTCGGGAATTTCCCATGGAATACAGCGTTGAGTTAAAAAGATTAATCGATTTGGAGATGGAAGGCTCCGTCGGATAAGCCCCCATGAGCCTAGAAACCATTTCTCCCTCTTCGATGGATACTTTTTCGTTATCACAACCTCATACCTTTAACGACTTTGCCGAAAGCAGGTCTTGGGAACCTGGGTGGCTTGCCGACTACCGGCAAGATTGCTGGGAAAAGTTTTCTGCCCTGCCCGAACGTATTTTGAAAGACGAAAGGTGGCGTTTCTCTCCGCGTGCCCGTTTTGGCATCGACCAAATTTCTGCCTTGGCCCATCCCAAGGAGTCACTCACCCTTACTGGTTCGTCCATCTCTGAAGGACTATCCGTTGATCTCTTCGATCAACTGATCCTTGATGAACCACATGCCCTTACTCTGCTCACCAAACTATTGGGGCCAGATTTAGGTGCGGATGATTATTCTTACCTCACAGGTGCATTCGCTCAAACGGGCTTCTTATTGCGGGCCAAGAAAGGCACTGTAGGAAGTAAACCCATAATCATCGAACATCAGGAACCGGAAAGCGGGCAAATTGCTTTTCATCACAACCTGATTGAACTGGAAGCAAATGCAGAAGTAACCTTAATCGAACGGTTTGTGGGCCAAACGGATAAGCCTGGAGGATTCATTTCCAATCTGCTTAAGGTTCAATTAGGGGAAGGGGCCAGACTGAATCGCATTGTGATTCAGGAGTGCTCTGCGAAAGCTACAATTGTTCAAATGGAAAACTTCAACATCGGAAAGAATGCCTATTTGAACACATCGAATCTCCATTTAGGAGGGGCTCAGTCCAGGATTGAATCCAAGGGCATTTTAAAAGAGCCCGGAGCTCACTTTGAATATGGATCTGTTTTTCTTGGAAATGAAGAGCAACTTTTCGATCAAAGAACCATTCAAGTACATGAGGCCCCTCATTGTACAAGTAACCTCCTCTGTAAAAATGCTCTTCGCAAGGAAGCCAAGTCCATCTTTTCCGGTTTGATTAAGGTGGATGAGGAAGCCCAGCATACAGATGCTTATCAAACCAACCGTAACCTGTTATTAAGCTCGGAAGCAGAAGCTGACTCCCTGCCCGGTCTGGAAATTTTAGCCAATGAGGTAAAGTGTAGCCATGGAGCCACCACCAGTAGAATAGACCCACAAGAACTCTTCTACCTGCACAGCCGGGGAATCCCAAAAGTGGAAGCGGAAAAACTGATTGCCATTGGATTCCTCAGCGAATCTTTGCTCAATATCGATGATGAAGAGACCCGCGAAACAGCTTTAAATGCTCTGGCGGATGCTTTTTCCTCTTAATTTCATTTCATGAGCCAACAAGAAGTCGAACTGAACCGCGATGTGGTCGCCACACTTATACCCCATGGTGAGGAATTCACTTTGGGAAGAGGTGAAAAAGTAACCATCACTCACAGATTAGGCGGAAATTTCACGGTTATGACCCTGCAGGGCATGTATCGGATTGCCGCAAGAGATGCAGATGCTCTCGGAGAAGACCTGGAAGAAGCATCCAAGCTTCCTGCCGACGGCAATGCCAAGCCTGCAGGCGTGGATGAGATTAAAGAAAACCTCAAAACTGTCTTTGACCCTGAGATACCGGTAAATGTGGTTGATTTGGGACTGATCTACCGGGTTGAGATCGAGGATACCAAAGAGCATGGTCGTGTGGCCTATGTAGATCTGACACTTACGGCACCAGGTTGTGGAATGGGTCCAGTGATTGCGGATGATTGTAAGGGTAAAGTACTGGAACTACCCGGAATCGATCATGCCGAGGTTGAAATTGTCTGGGACCCGCCCTGGACACAGGACATGATATCTGAAGAAGGCAAAATGGAACTGGGTCTGATTTAAATGGATCAGGAAATCACTCTGTTACACTTTCAATAATCTTATTATGAAAATTGCTCTTGGTACCGATCACGCTGGTTTCGAATATAAAGAAGCCATTAAAAAACATCTGCAAGCCCTTGGCCATGAGGTACAGGACTTTGGTACATTTTCTAACGAATCCGTTGATTACCCTCTTTTTATCAGACCAGCTGCTGAAAGCGTGGCGGATGGCTTATGCGATCTGGGAATTGTCCTGGGTGGAAGTGGCAACGGTGAAGCTATGGCAGCAAACAAGGTGAAAGGGGTTCGCTGTGCTCTTTGCTGGAGTGAGGAAACCGCAAAACTCGCCAAGGAGCATAACAATGCGAATGTGCTATCCATTGGCCAAAGGCAAATCTCTGAAGAGCTTGCTATTAAAATAGTCGATACCTGGTTAAACGCTGAATTTGAAGGGGGCAGGCATACCCGCAGAATCGAGATGCTCGACAAAAACCTCTAATTCGATATATCCATTCACTTTCATGAGCGAAGAAAAAGATCAAGATAAGGAAAAGAAATCCGGTTCGGTCGCTGAAGCGATCCAATCCAAATTTTTAGAAGACCGTAAAGTATTCCTCTGGGGAGAGGTGAGTGATAAATCGGCTCGAGATATCACCGAAAAACTTCTTCATTTAGAAGCGATCGACCCCGGGAAAGAGATAACATTTTACATCAACTCTCCCGGAGGTTCCATCACCGCAGGGATGGCTATCTTTGATACCATGCAACTGATCAGTTCTCCCATTAAAGTCGTGGTGACAGGGATGGCTGCAAGCATGGGTTCCATTCTCCTTTGTGGTGCATCCAAAGGGCTGAGGTACCTTTACCCACATTCACGTGTCCTGATCCACCAACCCTTGATCACTGGAAGAATGGTGGCGGCGGCGGTTGATATCAATATTCAGGCTCAGGAAATGGAGCGTTTGCGCGAGGAACTCAATACGATTCTCGCACGGACATCCGGTCAACCCATGGAAAAAATCCAACAGGACACAGACCGCGATTTCTACCTCAACGCACAAGAAGCGATAGAATACGGTTTAGCGGATAAAATCATCGAAAAGATCTAAGTACTTTTCCTTCTATTCATTCCTTTTTCTTTTTCCCATTTCTGTAATGGGAAGAGAGTCCATAATTTTCCATACTTTTGGATACATGTAATCAGGTATTTTCGATTTCGTGTATCTTTTCAAATCTTCAAGGTTGGTACTGGTCGGGCAAATTAATGCGGTTACAGACTCCCCCCATTTTTCATCGGGTTCTCCGTATACCAGGCATTGTTCAACCAAGCCACTTTTATAGAGTATGCTTTCGATCCATTCGGGCTGTATTTTTTCTCCGCCCGAATTAATCACCCGATCGCTACGGCCGGTGATAACCAGCGAGTTATTAGAGTTGATGTAGCCTAAATCTGGCATAGTTAGCCAGGAGTTGGTTTGAAAGTTCTGACTACCCCGCCTTAAGCACAGGCTGGACGCTTGCACTTCGACCCTGCCTGTATCTTTATCAAGTTGAATGGATGCATGGGAAAGAGCCTCCCCCACCCCTTCCACCCCATCTAAAAATAAATCCGAACCAAGCAGGGTGACCATGCCCGCGGTCTCTGAAGATCCGTAACATGGGCAAATTGGCAGCACCAAAGAACGGCATCTTTGCACAAGGTGAAAACTCATACCGGCACCACCCACAAAAATACCCTTGGCCAATTTAAGGCAATCCACCGCGTGCTTGGACTTAATCAATTCATGCAATTGTGTAGGAACCAAGGATATCCACTTCCCAAAGAGAATGTCTCGATTTTCTTTTTTGGATAAATCCCGGTAATCACAAAAAATAACCTGCCCCTGAGTTGCCCATGCTCTTTCGATCTGCATCCACCCGCCCACATGCCACAAAGGAAGGCAGCAAACACAGTCCAGAGAGGAAGAACCTATTCGATCCACTAAACCAGATACGGCACACCCTATTGTTTGCTGGCTATGGGTAACCAGTTCAGGGTCACCACTGGTTCCTCCTGAAAAAAAACCAAGGGTTGGGTAATCCGCATTCTCAGTTCTACCAACAGGGTTTTCCGGTTGAAAAACAACGGACCTTCCTTCGGATAGGATTTGGAGTGCTTTGTTTGCATAGGCGAAAAGAAAATCTCCTTTGGGGCTGCCCGAACTTTTCCATGAGCAGGTTCTGTTTGCGTAGGATGAGGTCATCTTCTCAATCTATTCCACAATTTATATAAGTCAGCAACAGGCACAGATGGACTGGTGAGTGCAGGTTGGTGGTGGGAAGAAAACTCGTGGGACTGATCGATAAAGCAGGTTCGGTCCAATCCTGGAGAGAGACTGGAATAGGCAGAAAGGCGAATTAACGCCTCATACCCAAAGGGGGACTCAAACCCCGTGGAAACAACTACATGGTCTTTTCGGTGTTGGATCACTTGGGCCATACCCTCCCAGTCCGTATAAAAAGTGGGCTTAAAAACCAAAAACAAATGAAGAGGCAGTTGGGAAATTATATGCATCGATTGCATCCGTAACAGAGCTTCATCGAGGGCTAGAGGAACTGGAGAATCCTGAGAAAACTCGATTAACCAATCTTCATCCTCTCTTGCTGTTGGTTGTTCAATAAATTGGATACATTCGTATGGATGGATCGCATCGATCCATCGCTTGAGGTCATCCCGTGAAAAACTTTCATTGGGATCGAGGCGCACCGTGACTCCTTCCCCCAATTGATCAAGCCATTTACAAATGACAGGAATTTCTTCTCTGATAGATAAGAGGCCAATTTTTCTTTTAATGACTCCTCTTGTCTCTGGTTTTTCCTTCGACCAAATATGAGCCGTTTCAGGCAGGGTAGTTTCAGGCAAACAGGGTCCCCAGATTTCTGACTGTAAGCAACTTAGAGCAGGCCCAAGAAGAGAGAACGATTGGAGTTCCCCACCCTTTTCGGACCATATTTTTGCCTCTGATATTGCCTGCTCCAGACTGAAGTCCCCGAAACCTGGAAGGGGGGAGATTTCACCAAAAGATATCTGCCCACACTCATCAACCTGATGTAAGACCAATACCTTCTTTTCCCGAATCAGCCCTCGGGAGGTGGCGAGAGGATGATGGAGGGTTTGGGATAAAAGGTGATAACTTCTGGTGGGTTTCATTAAATATCCTTGAGAATAAAAGCGGTTTAGATCATATAAAACATAGTCGATGGACAACAAAAGCACCAATCATGGATAACGAGTTATTCCTCGAAGCGAATGAGTTTTTCTCCCGTTCTTTACCGAACGGGCTGACATTTGATGATGTATCCTTAGTTACACGCTACTCAGAGGTTCTTCCGGGTCAAGTTAAGTTGGATACCCAACTATGCGATTCGATCAGGTTAAGCTTACCCATGGTCTCTTCCGACATGGATACGGTTACCGAATCCGAAATGGCGATTGGTATGGCCCTGAATGGCGGACTGGGACTGATTCATTATAATATGACCCAACGTCAGCAGGTTAAGGAAGTTGCCCGGGTGAAACATCATGTCCATGGACTCATCCAAGACCCCATTTGTTTCTCCGCCGATCACTTCATTGGGGATGTATTAAAAACCATCGAGGAAAAAAACTTTCAGTTTCGCACATTCCCAATTGTGGACGAGGACGGTAAATTGCTCGGTCTTCTTCCGGGCAGAGTAGTAAAAGAGCGCTACCGAGACCATAAAGTAACCGATGGGATGCTTGCGAGGGACAAAGTTTTTACGATTCGAGAATCAGAAGTGGGAGACGACCCCATCGTTACTGCGGATCAATTTTTTAGTAATCACATGGGTATCCACAAACTCTTAGTGGTCGATGACCAGGACCGGATGAGAGGTCTCTACACCCTAAGTGATATTGAGAGAATCATGGATG
>JAYPAW010000022.1:7168-9161 GCA_038123915.1 Opitutales bacterium | reverse complement strand
TAATCATAAGAAAAGGTCTGCTGTTACTCAGGCAGGCCTTTTTTTAGGTTTTGGTGAAGAGAATAAACGAAAGGTCAGCTTGAAGTTTTTTTACCCAAAACAGTGAAATCATACCATAATGCTAAATATGCTAAACCACCTAAAACTGAAAAATCCAACCAAGTTTAGCTATTGCCTCAGTTTTAAATGTTCGAAAATTCCGTAATTCACCATCATCTCCGCGATCAAAACCCTTGTTTAAGACTAAGAATAAATCACTCCCGGGTTTTATGATGTAACGAAAACGAGTGTTTAAACCAATGGTTTTGGATTGATTGTCATACTGTGCTATTCCGTTAAAAGAAAGTTGAGTGGTTGGAGTAATCCGAAACCCTGTGGAACTAGTCAAAACTTCAAAATTATCCTGAGGTAATCTTGCCATGGTGGAAGCTATCTCAAAATCCAACTGAAAATACTTTGACGGTCTCCACGAAAGATCAATTTCGGCATTGGTAGCCTTCCCTCCATAAAAGTGACCATATGCAATTTCAAACTCTCCAAACACCGGGCGATTACTACTGGATCTAAACTCCAACTCGAAATCAATACCCTTATATTCGGATGATGGGATTATGACCTCATCTATAATCTCAAAAGGTTCCTGTAAAATATCCCGTTCAAACTCGACTTCCAGTCCCAAGAAATCACCTGCTAGAGTACGAATGCCAATGAGATTTATTTCCAACTCATCAGAATCAAGATCTCCATCTAACCATTCATAACGATCATATTCTGCACCCACGGAAATATCCTCGAGCAACTCATTTTCTGGTTGTTCAAAATAATAGGTAAAACCCAAGCCTGTGGACTCGCCTCCCCTTCTTCGGACAAAGCCCAGAGCAGGATTAAAATTATCCCCCGTCCGTACCCAGTGCCCACTCGCCCGAAATGGATAATTGGGAAATGTGAAATGCGTGCCAATTACATCGTCTGAATTCTCATCCTCATCGTCACTGGTCATAAAAAAACCGTGCCAGGACACGCTTTGCTCATTCCACCAATTACTGGAACGAAGATTTAAATCCACTCCCGCCAACTGATTGTTCAGATTGCTCTGAGGGTCTCCGTGAGTAAAGATGGTCCCTACTTTTGATTCCTCAAACAGATCATAAGTAAAACGTCCCACAAAAACCTCATCCGAATCAAGATTTTCGAATTCATCTAGCCCCATACCCAGGACTCCTATTCCCAGGGGACCCACTCTCCCCGTAAGCTTTGCTCCTGCATTTATTGCGATCTTGGAACCATTTGATGAAAGCCCGATCTTTCGAGAATGAAAAGCCAAGGGACTCTTGGGGATACCCCCAAACGAAAAAAGGTCCGCACCCTCCAGAAAAAAATCTCGCTTCTCAGGATAAAAAAGGGGGAAGCGGGTTAAATTAACCCTTTGCTGATCAACTTCCGTCTCTGCAAAATCCGTATTGTAGGTGAAGGTTGCCTTGAGACTTGGGGTCAGATCATAAAACAAATCGAAACCTGTCTCAAAATCGGTGTCATCCACGGAATCCTCGGAGAGCCACTTAGCGGAAACATAAGGCTTAAAATCGATTCCCTTCCCCCGGTCAATTTCACTCAATCCGCTAATTTCTCCGGCATCCTCGAGAGAGAACCAATTTCGGTCACGAGAAAACCCTACCCATTTGGAACGCTCCTGACCACGTGAGAACCATCTGCCAAAATCAATCCGCCATGTGTCAGATTTAGCATCAGAAGGAATACTTCTAAATGGAATGGCAAACTCCGCCGTCCAACCCAAATCGTCGATTTTGGATTTCACATCCCATATCGTATCCCAATCCATCTTAGGTTTGCTCATGTCTGAATTAATCAGAGCCTCTCCTTTTGCCCCATTGGCATTGGTCCGGAAATAATACCCTTCCCTACTTCTTCCAAATGGATCAATAAGAACAAAAAAATAGTCATCCCCTTTAACCGTTGCATCTCTTTGCATGAC
>JAYPAW010000022.1:0-7068 GCA_038123915.1 Opitutales bacterium | reverse complement strand
CCTAAGAAAAGACTATTAGAATATAAGACAAAAAGTAATAATTTCACAATCTAGAAGAGAACAGAAATTCGTCCCCTAATAGTAATATAATTAAATCTAGATATGATATAAAGATTAGTATCTAATTAAAAAAATTACTTCTGCTTTTTCTTTTTTCTTTTAACTTCATCCTCCTTCGAACCTTTGTTGCCTGGCTCACTCTTTTTACCTTTACCTTCCTTGCCTTTCCTTCCCTTAGAAACTGCAGTTGGATCATAAGATGGATTAGGGCCCGAAGGAACGGCAGCACCAGTTTTTTTCAACCATGCAAATAGCTCATTTTCCATCCGTTGCTTCTCTTGAACCTTGGAATTAGCAAGATCATTCTTCTCATTGGGATCTTTTTCAAGATCGTAAAGTTCAGATCTTTTATCTTCAAAGAAGTATATCAGCTTATATCTTCCGTTACGGATCACGCTGGAGGGCTCTCCTTTCCCAATATAACAAGGAAAGTGCCAAAAAACATTACCCCGATTAATGGAGGGGGTTCCTCGTAAATGGGGTACTAGGCTAATTCCGTCAGGTTTGTGAGATGGATCATGACTCAAGCCGGCAAGTTCGATAATAGTAGGATAAAAATCCATCCCAAGAACAATTTCAGGACAGTAATCAGAACTTTTCTTCACACCATATCCCCAGGCAGCGGCGGGAACTTTTATTCCGCCTTCATAGAGAGAGCCTTTACTTCCATTAAGGGGAGATATGCGAGAAGGAATACCCCCATTGTCAGAGGTAAAGAAAATAGTTGTTTTCTGTTCTAGGCCTTTTTCTTCTAAATGCCGCATCAACCTACCAACATTTCGATCCAACGCCTCGACCGTGGCAAGGTAGCCTGGATCTTCATCCGAGTTCCCCGTTTTTTTCAGTTTCGACTCGTACTTACTCAATAATTCAGCAGGTGGTTCAAATGGGGCATGAATGGAATGATACGGAAGATAAACAAAAAAGGGTTGGTCCTTGGCTTTGTCGATAAAGCTAATCGCTTCATCCGTAAAATCATCGGCTAAATAAGAACCGTCATCCTTTTGGTAGCGATGCTTTTCATATCCATAATCTTGGGGTCTGCGAAACAGATCAAACCCCTGCCCAGTCGGAGTTACAGGTGAATTTTTTCCTCGACCAAGATTCCACATCCCCAGGCATGCAGTGGTATAACCACCTTTTTTCATTACCTCCGCAAGTGTGACCACTTCGGTGGGCATAGATTCATTACTTTTCGCGGCTAGTATTTTATGATGTGCCGAACCCGGTGCATGCCTTTCATCAACCACCGTGTAAACCCCGTGACGCGGAGTGTATTGACCTGAAAGCAGGCAGGCACGTGAAGGTGCGCAATTAGGTGCACTTGCGTATGCATTGGCAAAGACAATCCCCTGCTTTGCATAATGATCGAGGGAAGGTGTTTCAGCGATTTCTTCGCCCGAGAACCCAACATCCCGCCAACCCATATCATCTATAAAGATAAGAATAATATTTGGTGATACGGCTCTGAGTGTAATACTTAGGGAGATTAATGCAAAAAAAGAGAGAAAAGCGTTTCGTTTCATAATTATTTATTTTTCTTGTTAGTTTTTTTCGGTTCCTTCTTACCCTTTCCTTTTCCATCTTTCTTTTCTTTTTTCTTATCTCCTTTGGGACGTGATTCCGCTTCCACTAATTCTTTTTTCGACAATTCCCCATCATTATTTTGATCAACCTGGCGAACAAAGCGGAGAAATAGAAGACTTGCTTCATTTTTCGAAATCAGGCCGTCTCCATCACGGTCAAACTCACTTGCATGACCTTTGATAAATCCACCCATAGGCGATTTTGGACCGGCACCTCTAGACTGCGTTTCATTATCAGATAAAAAACCATCATTATTTTGATCAAATCCAGTAAACGCATTATCAACCTCCGCATTCACTTCCTTGGTAGAAACAACATCATCCCCATTGATGTCTAACTCTTTTGCATGAGCAACAATCCATGGCTTCCTCGCTTCTCCTTCACGGGGTCCCTTACCTTGACCACCGGGCTTCTTATTAGCCTGCATACCTTTCTCTTTCTTACTTTCTAACCTTGGCCCGCCAACGGATTTTTTTGGTTCGTATGTTTCGGTTTTGGTTCCAGCTGAATCAACAAAATTAAAAGTCACTACTCCTTCTTCTCCGATCTGATAGTTTACCTCCTTTTTCTTCCCAAAAACTTCATAGGACACCTTAAAGTTCTTCGAATCAGCAGATTCAAATCCTGTGATTCTTGCACCTTTTAATCCTGGCAGGGAAGGTCTTACCGCCTGAGCTCTTGGTTGTGGATCTACTTGCCCATCTTTCTCTACAACTTTTCCGTAAAAACCTCCGTTTATATAAGGATAATCCTTAGTTGCATGGTAATGGTAATTACCAAAAGAATCTTTGTGTCCGTTCAACCAGTCCAGACCTTTTGCAAGAGACCCATCTGGCTCAAAATACCCATATATCGGGTAACCGTCCAAAGCGTAAGCTATTGGCTTACCTCGCCCAATGCGATCTTCCAAGTGGATAGGGGCAACATGATAGTGATAATCATCTCCTCTGCCACAATGCCCACCCCACTTATCCAATTCGCCAGCAAGCAGAGTATCTGTACGCCCATTATTTTTAATCGGATTAAAAATAGGCACCCCATTGGCAGCTAAAGCAATCGCACCACGAAAGAAATGTGCTTTGGCAGACATTGGATTCGGTGATGGTGTTGGTTTCAGCGGTATTTGCCATGCGTTTGACCCAAAATACTGCTGAGGCAAAGGAACCTGTTGCTGCCAGGCAGTAATTCCGACCATCATCTGATGATCGGGCATTCCGTTTGATCCGACATAAAGGAATTCATTATCCCATTCCAGCTCGAGCTTATCCTCAAAAACCCGAAAAGGAACCGCAGTCTTTGGTTCACTCTGTTTAGTCTTTTTAGGGATAGAATTTAAACGATCGGATTCGAGTTTTACAAATATCTGTTCTTCGTGCAACAAGCGGTATCCCGAGCCCAGAAGTTTTGTTTTTTCACCATTGTTAGTAGTGTGATCCTTCTCAAAAATATTGGTCGTAGCCTGAACATTCTCTGAAGTATGAATATGATCATCATGCCCCCAAGCCTGTGCCGTTATAAAAAGGGATAAAGAAGTCGAAAGTATTGTTTTGGTTTTCATTTTAAAGTTAACGGAATCTTATGTATTAATCATCTAACAGAGGAAATTGCTTGGGCGTTGTTCCATTTGGAGGAGAGGAGATTCGCTTACGAAAAATCACGGTATTATCAAGCTTGAGGTCAGATGACCAAATGAACTTGGCCCCTTTAAAATCTGTATCGTAAAATGTTTGCTTAGGACCAACTTGCTCTTCGGTAAACTCTTTCGCATTTGACCATGCTGAATCATCGAATCCGACAGTATACCAATCATTCGGAATCTCTTTCCTGGAGACCTGCGGTTTCTTAATATTTCCGCCTATGGGACCATGGAAAAAGTTTTTTGCTTTCCAAGAAGAATCTGTCACCGTTCCATCGGAAAACTTGAGAATGAAGCCACCATCCCCAATGTTTGAATTCTTGTATTCCATCGCAGTCTGCGGGTCCGCATTATCCTTGGCCATAACCGCAATAGTCATCGGATACTTCGGTAGCAAATTGACCGAGATTACATTGTGCGGAATAAATTTAATCGAATCTACCGCCACCATTTCTCCGTTTACATAAAGAACAAACCAATTGTCAGCATAAACATTTACCTTGATCGTGTCCTCGATTCTGGGTTTTTGTCCATCCTTTGATTTATGCTTTCGTCCTTTACCTCCTGTTTTCTTGACCGGTAGATTTGCCTTAAAAGAATCGACGACCGCCGAAGCAAGATCAATTCGACCTCCAAACTCCTTTGCTTTCAAAAAAGCAGGAAATAGTAAAACGAATAACAATGCGTGTAGAAAACTTATAGATAAAATCGGCTTTTTCATTTTGATCATTTCTTCTTTTTGGATTTTGTGCTCTCTTTTTTTCCGGTTTTCTTTTTATCCCCTTTCAAATTCTTTCCAGAGCTATTTTTATCCTTCCCACCCCCCCTGGCCCTCGACATGTCGGGCGGATTCTCGGGATCATACTTTGAATTCCTCACTGGTAATTCGGCCCCAATATCATCGAGATATTTATTCAAAATACGATGCATGGAATCAACTTTATCAGGCATTCCAACTGCGAGGTTATTCTGTTCAAAAAGATCGTTATCCAAATCAAAAAGCATCAATTCGTCATTTTCATAAAATTTCATCAATTTAAAATTCCCTGAAAAAATTGCGGAGTGAGGAGTATCTCCCTGATAATGGGGAAAATGGAATACTAGGTTTTCCCTGAAACGCCTTACTTCTCCACTACCATTTCGAAGCAGTGGAAGAATACTTCCGCCTTCAATCCCTCTCGGTAAGGGTTCTTTGACTCCCGCAATCTCGCAGAAAGTGGGGTATAAGTCATATCCGACAACTCTTGTATGACAAAAGGAATTCGGTGGAACCATAGGTCCACGAATGATTAAAGGAACCCTAATACCTCCCTCCCAGACACCACCCTTCCCTCCTCTTAAACCACTCTTTTTTCCCCCACCACCAGTGGCCCCGTTGTCTGCCGTGTAAATAACGTAGGTACTCCCTTCAATCCTAAGACTTCTAATTTTGTCCATAATCATTCCCACTCCTGAATCTAGGTCTTCGGTTATCGCTGCACGAAGAATACGCTTATCTTCACGCCCCCCATTTTTTTCCACATACTTCGCCTTGGTTTTTTCAAGAGCGTTCTCTGGATAATGCAGGGCATGGTAAGAAAGCTGAATAAAAAAAGGTTTTCCCGCTTTTACGCTCTTAGCCATAAAAGTATTGGCTCGATTCCCCATTCCTACGATATCAACCGGATTGGGGTCCTTAAAAGGAACAGCGTCCTTATTACCGGTATCTCCATCATGTTCATCATAACCATGCTCCCCGGGACCTCCACCTGCGAGGTGCCATTTCCCATAGTGAGCAGTTGCATAACCTGCCCGTTTTAAGATCTCGGCAATTGTAATTTCTTCAGTTTGTAAATCTTTTTTTATTGTTGGTGGAATTAGCTTAAAACCGTCATCCGCAGTCATTACAGGGGCCGCTTTTGTCCAACGCAACTGGGCCGGACTTTTACCGGTTTGCAAACTTGCTCGGGTTGGCGAACAAACAGATGCCGGAGAATAAGCGGCAGAAAACCTCATCCCCTGGGCAGCAAGTTTTTCAAGATTTGGGGTATGAAAGATTTCACCCTTCGATTCCGGAACGTCATCATGCATCTGAACAGAGAGTCCACTCCAACTTTGATCATCCGAAAGAAGTAATATTATATTTGGTTGAGACGCTGTTAGCTTTATGAAAAGCAAAGTGGAAAAGGTAGATAATAGTATTTTCATTATTTCTGGGTCGACATACGAATCTCACGCTCCGGTTCATGATGATAATTGTGTGAGAAAAACGACTGATTAAAGGGGGAAGTATCAACTAATTTCAGTTGAATGCTTCTTGGACCGCCACGACTCTGTGGCATACCAGATAAATAAACCTCTAAAATCTGCCAAGTTGTAGCATCTACGAACAACTCAATTATTCGGGCACCAAATTTCAATTCTGATTTTCGCACGCAACGAAAGGATATAAGCCCTTTTGCATCTTTTTCTTGTTCAACCTGCTCGATAATAAAACTATCTTTTAATTGTTGTAAGAAAACTGGCAGGTTTACGAAAGAAGAGGAATTACGGCGCCCCGGCAGAATTCCCGTAAAACGGTTTAGGTCACTACTTACATGGACCGGACCGTCCTCTCGCATTGCCCAACTTTCCTTCCCGTCACAACCACTAATTCGGATATATCCATTGCTTAACCTTCGGGTAAAAACATAAAGATCTTTCCCACCAATTGTAAGGGTTGCCCCATCTAAATCTTCCACATTCTTCTCTTGCTTAACAGGGGTAACCTCTGATTCCTCCAAAACAGTAATGGAGTAGGTGCGGGCTATTGGCTCAAGAGATGCGGAAATAACCCGATCCAGGTTATCAGCCATCAGGTTTTCGCCACTACCGATAAAAACCCAGAACATCAGAATCAAAGAAGCCGCAATGCCGCCTATCCAAATTCCATATCTTTGAAAAGATACTACTTTTTCTTGCCCTCGCTTTTCCCTAATCCTTTCAAGCACAGCTTTTATTCTTTCTTCCTCTGTATTTTCACGATTCGCCCTCTCCATAAGTAAACCATGGATCATTAATTGATCTGCAATCTCCTCTTCCTCATTTTCTGATATATTCAGTAAATCTGTGGTTTCCATAGAACTATCACCCTCGATCCAGGCACTCAGTGCTTTTTCAAAATCCTTTTCCTTCTGGCTCATACCTTTTGTGGTTTCACAAATAAAGTCCCCTTCGATTTCAAACATTGTGCCAATAGGTTACGTCCTCTTTGCATTCTTTTTTTGCACGCCTCCAAAGAAATCCCTGCCCATTCACTTACATTCAGAATGGATTCTTGTGAAAAGTATTTATGCTTAATAACTGAACTATACTTTTCGGGGATTATCTTTAAACAATCATTAAGAGCTTCGACTTTTTCGTCCCAAATATCTCCCTTCTGCAAATTAATCGATTCAAAATGCTTATCTATCAAATCATTGACACTCTCAGACATAAGAAAAGGGATACGAGATTGCTTCTTGAAATAATCTAAGGTCACTCGATATGCAATTCCCCGCAACCACGGACCAAAGGGCCGATCCAAATCGTAATCGGGAAGGCGCTTCCACGCCACTAGCATGGTCTCCTGGAAAAGATCATCAATAACCGCCTGCTCCCTTATTCTCGTGGAAAGGAAGACAGTTAACATGCGAGAATTCTCGCGGACTAGTATCTCAAAAGATTTCTTTTCTTTATCCATCCGTTTACTTCATGCATTTGATTACAAATTATTTTTTTCAACATGGAGTATTGGTTAAATTCCATAAAAAAGGGACAAAATATTT
>JAYPAW010000021.1:0-9484 GCA_038123915.1 Opitutales bacterium | reverse complement strand
TCTTGGGCGATCACCTCTTCTTACCCATCGCACATGGAGAAGGAAACTACCGGGCCGATGATTCCGTGTTGGCCGATTTGGAGGCGAACCAACAGGTATTACTCCGCTACCAACCCAACCCCAATGGCTCCCTCAATGATATTGCCGGTATCCGCAACCGGGCAGGGAATGTCTATGGGATGATGCCCCATCCGGAGCGTGCAGTGGAAGACCACCATCCCTGCATGGATGGTCTTCCGGTTCTGCGTGCCTTCCTTCAACCCCTTCTTCATTCTTCCCCAGTCGAACTTTCTGCTTAGTTATGGAAACCACAGCCGCCCCCCTTCCACCCAACCCCGATCCCTGTTTAAATGTAGAAATCACCCCTGAGCTTGTTGCTCAGCATGGTCTGCTTCCCGAGGAATATGATCAAATTCTTAAGATCCTTGGACGCACGCCCAACCTTACCGAGTTGGGTATTTTCTCTGTAATGTGGTCGGAGCATTGTGCTTATAAGAATACCCGTAAGCTGCTGAAATTATTTCCCACCGAGAAAAAAGATAAAAATGCTATTGGGCAGGTTTTGGTCAAAGCAGGTGAGGAGAATGCTGGAGTGATCGATGTCGGTGAGGGCTGGGGCGTTGCCTTCAAGATCGAGTCCCATAATCACCCCAGTGCGATTGAACCCTTTGAAGGGGCTGCTACCGGAGTGGGTGGCATTGTTCGCGACATTTTCACCATGGGTGCCCGCCCGGTTTTACTAACCAATTCATTGCGCTTTGGCTCCCTCGAGTCCAGCCAGGTAAAACGCCTGTTCCGCGGAGTGGTCAGTGGGATTTCCCACTATGGCAATTGTCTCGGTATCCCTAATATGGGAGGAGATGTTTATTTTGATGACTGCTACGAGGGCAACCCGTTGGTCAATGCCCTTTGTGCAGGGATACTACGTCACGAAGAAATTCAGAAGGGGGCGGCCACCGGCGTGGGGAATCCAGTTTATTATGTGGGTCCAGGCACGGGTCGTGATGGCCTAGGTGGGGCCAGTTTTGCTTCCCGTGAATTAACCGAGGAAAGTGCGGAGGATCGACCAGCTGTACAAAAAGGAGATCCCTTTATGGAAAAACTCCTTCTCGAAGCCTGCCTGGAAATGATGTCTATTCCCGGTCTGGTTGTGGGCATTCAGGATATGGGAGCAGCTGGGCTAACCTGCTCGACCTGTGAGACCGCATCGCGTGGAGATTCCGGAATCGAAATCGATCTGGATCTGGTTCCTCAGCGCGAAACAGGAATGAATTCTTATGAAATTATGCTCTCGGAGAGCCAGGAGCGTATGTTGGTGATCGTGGCCAAGGGGCGTGAGCGTGAACTCGAGGAAGTGTTCGAGAAATGGGATCTGCACGCCGCCCATATTGGTGAAGTCAAAGAGGGAGATCGTATGGTAGTTCGCCACAAGGGTGTGGTGGTGGCGGATTTACCTGCGAAATCCCTGACCGATGAGGCACCGGTTTATGATCAACCCACCAGCGAACCTGCCCACTTGGCGCAAGCTCGTGATTGGAAAGTCGATTCCATCCCTCAATTGCAAACTGGGGGTGTAGAGGAGGCACTGCTCGGTTTGCTGACCCATCCCACCATTGCATCCAAGAGATGGGTATGGCAGCAGTATGATCATATGGTGATGTCTGGGTGTAAGGTCGAGCCAGGCAGTGATGCCGGAGTGGTTAAGCTGAGCATTGCCGGGATTAATAAATTCCTCGCCATTGCCAACGATTGTAACAACCGGTTTTGTTATCTCGACCCCTATGCCGGTGCTCAAATTGCCTTTGCTGAGTGCATGCGTAATCTGGCATGCTCAGGTGCCCGTGCCCTTGCAGTCACCGACAACCTGAACTTTGGGAATCCTAATAAGCCCGAGGCTTATCACATGCTTAAGCATTGTGTGACCGGGTTAGCGGATGCCTGTTCCTATTTTGATGTTCCTGTGGTGGGTGGAAATGTCAGCTTGTATAACGAACACGGAGAGGGTGCGATTGATCCAACTCCTGTGGTATCCATGGTTGGGTTGATTGATCAATCCGACCATGTGACCCGCAGTGCGGTTCAACAAACTGGGGTCGAACTCTTATTGCTTGGGGGGTTACCTCATGAACTGGGAGGCAGTTATTTCTTACAAACTCAGTACGGTAAGAAAGAAGGAACTTGTCCATCAGTGGATTTGGCCGCAGAGAAATCTCTGCAGGATTTCCTTATCGCTCAAATCGAGGATGGTAAGATTCATGCCGCTCATGATATCTCGGAAGGTGGTTTGCTGGTGTGTATAGCTGAGATGCTCTTCGATAAAGAAGGCCTGGGGGCAGACATTTCCTTGGGCGAGCTTGGTCAGTCGGGCCGGTTGGATGCTTTATTATTTGGAGAAAGCCAGGCGAGGGCAGTGGTAGCAGTCCATACTGAAGATATAGAAAGAATTACGGAAGCAGCCGGAAAATCGAACCTGCCCGTGCATAGGTTAGGACAGATTAATGAGTCGGACCAATTGAATATAGAAGTTGCGGGTGATTCAGTTCTAAGTGCCAAGGTTTCGGTCTTGAAGGATGCATGGGAAAGTGCGATTCCTAAACACATGGATCATTCCTAGCCCTTGCGAACCCAGGATATTTTTAAATGAGTGACGAAATCGGACATCATTGTGGGATCGCTATGATCCGGGTGAAAAAGTCACTCACCTACTTCAACGAAAAATACGGCACCCCACTCTGGGCATTCAATCAGCTTTTTCTATTGATGGAAAAGCAGCACAACCGCGGGCAGGATGGAGCGGGTATTGGTTCGATGAAACTGGATATGCCAGTTGGGGAATCCTTTATGTTTCGGGAGCGTAGCACCAGCAGCAAAGCCTTGGCCAAAATTTTTGGTGCTCAGCACAAAGCACTTGGGAAAATGGTGAAAAAAGGCCGTGCTTTTTATGAGTTCCCCGAAACCATTAAACAAAACTTTGACTATGGTGGGGAAATCCTCCTGGGCCATTTGCGCTATGGTACATCGGGAGAATATGGTTCCAATACCTGCCATCCTTATTTTCGGAAAAGTAACTGGCCGAGTAAAAACCTCATGATAGCCGGAAATTTCAATCTTACCAATGTGGAGGAATTGAATAAGCAGTTGGTTCAGCGTGGTCAGCACCCGGTTTTCGATACCGATACGCAGGCAATTTTGGAGGAGTCTGGATATCACCTCGATTGTGCGGTGGATGAATTGGCTAGAAAAGCTTCTACCGAAGGGGTGGAAGGAGAGGAGCATACCCGTTGGATTGCTGATCAAATTAATCCCGTTTCTATTTTTCGGGAAGCGTCCAAAAATTGGGACGGCGGTTATGCACTGGCTGGGATTTTAGGCACGGGAGATTGTTTTGCGATGCGCGATCCCGATGGGATTCGTCCGGGGTATTACTTTGAGGACGACGAAGTATTTGCGGTCGCATCTGAGCGGGCCCCCCTGATGACGGTTTTTGATAAAGGAGTGGATGAGATCTCGGAAATTCAGCCAGGGGGCATTCTGGTGATGCGTCCAAATGGAGCTTTAATTGAAGACCAATTTATTGAATCCCCAAAAAAGACTTCGGGCTGCTCGTTCGAGCGCATTTATTTTTCCCGGGGAAATGACCCCGATATTTATGCCGAGAGAAAAACTCTCGGTGCCCTGCTTGTTCCTCAAGTTGTCCAGTCGGTAGGCAGCGATTTTTCCAAAAGTGTATTCAGTTATGTTCCCAATACGGCAGAGAGTGCATATTATGGGTTCATGGAGCAACTGCGCCTGGTTCGTCGGGCCGAGGTAAAGCAAAGGTTGATGGATGCCCGCCAATCGGGTGAGTTAACCGATGCCCTGATTGATGAACTGGTGATGGATAATTGGCCCAAGGGCGAAAAAATTGCCAATAAAGATATCAAACTACGCACTTTTATCAGCCAGGAATCTGGACGAGCCCAACTGGTCTCCCATGTCTACGATATTACTTATGGGGTCGTGCGAGAAGGGCATGATGCATTGGTATGTATAGATGATTCGATTGTTCGTGGCACCACCCTAAAGAAAAGTATCCTCAAAATTCTGGGCCGGTCCAAGCCAAGGAAGTTGGTAATTGCATCGACCGCCCCCCAAATACGCTACCCCGACTGTTATGGGATCGATATGTCCGAGTTGGGCAAATTTATCGCCTTTCAGGCAGCGGTGTCCTTGATTCAGGAACATGGATACCGGGGTCTGCTTAAAGAAGTGGCTGAGCAGTGTAAGGAGGCCCTCAATACCGAGGTTTCCAAACCGGTTAATCATGTAAAACGGGTCTACGAGAATTTTTCGGTCGATCAAATATCCGAGCGTGTTGCAGAGCTTGTGGCTCCTGAATCCTTGAAAGAGAAAACTAAAGTGGAGATTCTTTATCAAAGCGTGGAGAATTTGCATGAGGCTTTACCGGATCATCCAGGGGACTGGTATTTCACCGGGGATTATCCAACACCGGGCGGATATCGGGTCGCTCACAAAGCATTTCTCAACTTTTACGAGAATAAGGACGGGCGTAGTTATTGATCGGTTACACGACCGTTGAATGAACGAAGCACAAAAAGAGCAAAAAAATCTTTGACGTACCTACTCACTCCGCAGTTATAGTCGGGGTGGATGGATACAGGATATCAAACCCTCGTACTTAATCGATTATGGCAACCGGTTAATGTGGTCGGGTTTGAGCGAGCCTTCAGTTTGCTCTCCCTAGATCACGCCCAGGTCATCTATGCTGAGGATGAAAGTTTTCGGGTATTTGATTCGATCGCCTGGTTTGAATTTTGTCGGAGTTCTGAAGGTTCAAAGGGTGTCCGGATTGTGCACACGGTAAACCAGTCCGTCATTGTTCCAAGTGTACTGCTCCTTCGTGGATACGACCGGATTTTGCTTCAGGATATGAAGTTTAACCGGCAAAACTTATTGGAACGCGACGATTTCAGGTGCCAGTACTGCGGTAAAGTCTTTGCTCCCAAAGAATTGAATATGGATCATGTTCTCCCCAGAGACCGGGGTGGGGGAACCTCCTGGGAAAATGTGGTTACTTCCTGCATCCGTTGCAATAGTCGTAAAAGTAACCGCTTACCCAATGAAGCAGGTATGAAACTATTGAAAGAACCTAAGCGTCCTGCCCGCCGACCCTTTGTTAGCTCTCTGTACGGCAAACCAGTCGAAAAAACATGGGAACATTTTTTGCAGGCGAAAAATAACCCAGTTTAATTCAAGGTCCCTGCTCATGTGGGTCTAGATTTTAATCCAGCTTACAAACTTTTCCTCCCTCGCATCTTTACCAAAAATATTTTATTTCTTGGGCAGTGCAGGATTCGATTACAGAAAAAAAACAACAGACCCGGGCGATTGATGCCCTGTACCGAATAAGTACCCTATCGGGCAAACAGATCAATTCGGTTCGTGCTCTCGAATCGATCCTCGATGAAGTGATGCAGGTTTTTTCTGCCAATTCGGCATCCATTTCCTTAGTCAATGCCAGTTCCGATACCTTACTCATCGAGGTTTCCAGGGGGTTACCTGAGCAAAGCCGTGGTTTTGAATTACCCGTGGGTGTGGGTATCACGGGTTGGGTAGCGGCCCAAGGGGAACCCCTTTTATGTCCGGATGTATCCAGAGAGGAAAAATATTTTCAGTTGGATGAACGGGTTCGTGCGGAAATGGCCGCTCCATTAACGGAGGGTGGTCGAACAGTCGGTGCCCTTAATGTGGATTCCTGTGAATTGGGTGCTTTTAACGAAGAAGATTTAAGGCTGCTCGTTTTGATGGCAAATGAGGCCAGTCGGGTGTTGGAAAATATGTGGATGATTCAACAGCTTCGAAAAAAAGCAGATCAGTTACAAAGTCTGGTTTTATTGAGTCAGGATATCTCCGGGACCCGTAAATTCGATGATGTTTTAAATACTATTTCCCGGGAAGGTCTCTTACTCCTTGGTTGCAGGTTGTCTGCCTTTTTTCTTTACGATGAAAAACAGGACCTCTTGCACCTCCAGTGCCTGCAGGATGGGAATGGACAAAGAACATACTCCGAATCCCTAAAGCCAGCAGATAGTTTACTTGGCAGTGCATTGCGTGGCCATAGGCAGGTGCAAACCCGGGATCTTTTACGAACGGAGGAGCATCATTTTATCGATCTTATTCGTTCAGAAAACTTAGTATCCATGCTGGTCACTCCAGTGATTTTTGAAGATGTTCCGATCGGTTTGATTACTCACTATACCGATCAACCTCACCGCTTTCATGATGATGAACGGATGATTGCCCGGGCCTTGGCTGACCTTGGGGCAATTGCGATCGAAAATGCCCGGCTTTATGGGCGGGTCTTTGATTCCGAGGAAAGTATGCGCAAAAGTGAAAGGTTGACCACTCTGGGGACCCTGGCCGCAGAAATTGCCCATGAAATACGCAATCCCTTGATGGTGGTTCGCTTGCTCTTTGATTCTCTTAAATTGGGGGATCAGGAGGATGAAAATAAATCGAAGGATATTTCAGTGATTCGTGAAAAATTGAATCACTTGGAACAAATTGCAGGCCGTATTCTTGAGTTTGGAAAAAGTCGGGAATCTTTTCGCAAAATGGTCTGCCTGCGTGAAATTCTGGAGGATGCCGCTGTCCTGGTCCGTTTAAAACTGGAGCAATCTCAAATCAATCTATGCTGGGGAGATCTTTCCAAAGATGAGCTTGTCTTTGTGGATAAAGGACAGATCCAGCAGGTTCTACTCAATCTTATGCTCAATGCAGTGGAAGTCATGCCGAACGGGGGGGACTTGTTTATTTCCACGGTTTTACAAGACGGCCGGGCACTCACATATATTCGTGATCAGGGATGTGGAATACCAGAGGATTTACAGGGGCGTATCTTTGAGTCTTTTCTTACTGGGAAAAGAGATGGCACTGGTCTCGGCCTCACTATATCCAAAAGAATCATGCGTGCGCATGATGGAGATCTGGAATTGATTCACAGCGGTGCAGATGGCTCCACTTTTTGCCTAAGTCTCCCGCTGGCTAATGAAAGAACTGGCTAGTTAGCCGGTTATACCTCGTGGTAGTATTTCCCTTCCAGGAGGGCATTTCCTAGGTTTTCCCTAAGATCAAGAAAGGTTTTTGGAGAAGGTACCTCAGATTTATCCAGGGGTTCGATATTAAATACATCCGTCGCCACCCCTTGTTCAGTGGCAATTCGGGCAAATAGGATACTAAATCCAGCATCGGCAATATGCTTGGAAATAAGGTGCAACAAACCAATACGATCCGCGGCCCGTACCTCTACAATCGTTCGACCCAGGGAAATATCCCTATACACATCGACCTGTGGGGGAATGGTGGTTCCAAATTTATCCGAGGTGGAAAAGGTTTTGGATTTTTCCTTTCTCTTACGATGGGCAGAGATTTTCTCAACCGGACAATCCTTCCCGGCAAGAAAGCTTTCGAGAGTATCCTCGAAAAATCTTCGGATCGTTGGGTCTTCGACAATACCACCAGTTTCTCCTTCTACATAAAAGACATCGATTGCCAAGTCGTCCTTACGGGTGATCGCCCGTGCACCCAAAATATTTAGACCGGTCACTGCAAGGGCTCCGGTTATTTTTTCAAAAAGTCCGGTTTGGTCGGTGATGACCACATCCACCACCGTCATCGTTCTTCTCAGGTCATTTCGCCAACTAACCACGGGTTGGTGCTCGGGCTTATTTTTATTGGCATACTTTTCGACCATATCGATATGGAGTGCGACTTCTTCCCTGCCGGTGTGAGAGAAGTAACGCACGGGAACCTGGTCTAAATGTTCGAGGATCGATTCTTTGGGTACACCCTTTACTTCCAAATCCTTAAAGGAATCGCGTAGTTCATCTGGATCTTTGCGGGCACGCTTGCCCTCCAGCACTTTAATGGTGTTGGTATACAAATGGGTATGCAGTTCTTCTTTGTGAGAGTTCCAGAGATCGGGTGCGGTTCCATTGGCATCGCAGTAGGTATGGACATAAAGGAAGCGCAATCGTTGCTCTCCTTCCGTAAACGAGGCAAAAGAGTCAATCACTTCGGGATCATCCAAATCAAATTTATTAGCAAACCGGACCATTTCCAGGTGGTTGCGAACCACAAAAAGCACACGGTCATGCATTTCTTCGGAAATTCCCAGCCTAACCATCAGGGTTTTTCCCAGTTCTACACCACGCTCGCAGTGTCCTTTGGGCCCTCTATCTTTTCCAAGATCATGAATGAATAGAATCAAGTAGAGAAGGCCGGGGACTTCATTTTTTCGAAGTGCCTCCAGATAGGGTTCAGATCCGGGTCGATTTCCCTGAAAGATTTGATCCAGAATTTCTATACATCTCAAGACATGTACATCTGCAGTAAAGCGGTGATACAAGTCGTGCTGAACCTTGCAGGTTAATCGTCCAAACTCAGGTACAAATCTTCCAAGTACTCCCAGGTCATGCATCTCCACCAGGGTAGGGGCCACATTCCCAACCTCCTGTAAAATCGAGCGGAAGGATACATTGGCTGATGGAGAATTGATCAAACCCGCATCGATGAGGGAGAGGCGGTTGCGCACCAGGGAGCGTAAACTCGGAGAAAGTTTTGCACCAAGTCGCTGGGCATGCCGAAATAATCTTAAAATCCGTTCCGGATCTTCATCAAAAACCTTTGCATTGTCCGTATGTAAAACCCCGTCCTGCAACTCAAAACCATCCACCTTTTCAGCCGGATTCGCCCGGTAGGCATTCAGGACGGATCGAAAACTAATGGAGGATGTATTGCCACTGGAGGATCCCACTAGCCTTTGTTCCAGGAGGTGGGAGAGTTGGTGGATGGTGTTCGCCCGGGCATAAAAATCCCCCATAAATTTTTCGACTCTGGGAAAGATATCCTCATCCAGATACCCTAAGCCGAGGGCAACTTCAGGTTGTTTCTCAAGATGCAGAATATCCACGGGTCTTTTACTCCGGAAGTGCAATTCATTTCTTACCCGAAGCAGGAAGGAATATGCTTCCTGATAGGATTTCGCTTCATGTTCATTGAGATAACCTCTCTTCACCAACGAGCCCAAGGCATCATCCTCAAATTTGACCTTGGCCATCCACAAAACGCCTTGGTAGTCGCGTAATCCACCCATCCCGTTTTTCAGGTCAGGGGCCTGTAAAAAGACAGTGTTTCCTTTCTCGCTCCTCCTTTCCTCTTGGTGCCCAAGCAATTCATGGAGGTAGTCTCCTGGCTTCTTTTTTCGGCAATATCTTAAAAATTTAGCGATGAATTTATTGGCTACTTTTCGATCCCCGCAAATAAAACGGGCATCCAACATCGAGTTTTTGTTTCGAATATCACGCTGGGCTTCGATCAAGGCTTCCTTGATTTCCCGGGAAGCATGGCCCACTTTCATACCCGTGTCCCAAAGAGGGTAGAGAATTTCTTTGGTCATGGTTTCTTTAAGCAGATCGAGTGGTTT
>JAYPAW010000020.1:0-10591 GCA_038123915.1 Opitutales bacterium | reverse complement strand
AGATCAGATCAATTTCCGGGTCGTCCACAATTTCCTGGGAGTTGGTGGTCAACTGCCCGGGGAAAATGTCAACCGCACGCTCTTTGGAAAGCGACTTGACCGATGCCCGAACCGGGAGCAATTCGGCCCCGAGAATCTTTGGCCAAAAAGCAGCATTTTCCAGGAGGTGCTTCCATGTGCCCTGCCCCACGGTACCCAGCCCAAGAATGCCTATACGGATTGCCGGAGGAGAACTTGGAGGATCAACGCTCATTTTCTCAGCGGTTTCGGTTTTTCTTTTTTTCAAAACGGCTTTCCGTACCCGCACGCAAGCGGGCAAGATTGGACCGGTGTCTCCATACAATCCAACCCATAACCACAAAAGCTAAAATCGTTTGCCCAGCAGCTCCTTGCTCACTCGCAGAAAAAACCAAGGAACAAACGGGTAAGCTAAGTCCAAAAGCGATCGATGCAACCGCTACATATTTGGTAAGATAAAAAGTAAGCAGCCATACAAACAGACCAACCAATAGACAGGCAGGCATGACAGCCAGTAAGCCTCCCATGGCAGTGGCTACCCCTTTCCCTCCACGAAACCCGGTAAAGATCGGATAGGTATGCCCAAGGACTGCAGCAGGGAGACCCCATAAGCCCAAAGTCAGATCTCCAGAAAAAGAAAATAAGGGAAACTGAAACCAACAGACAGCGAATACACCTTTAAGGAAATCAAGCACAAAGACGGTATATCCCATCGGCTTTCCCAAAGTGCGTAAAACATTGGTGGCACCAGGGTTTCCACTCCCAACTGAAAAGATATCCACCCCTGCCCGCTTGGCAACAATCACAGCCCAGGGAATTGAACCAATCAAATATCCAATGATTAAAACGGCAATAGTTTCGATCGAGAACATCTTATAAAAGACTTAGGGAGACTAGTTCTGCCTGGATACCCTGGCTTCCTGTATATCAGAATGTGATACAAGCTTTTTCAAAACCTCTGCAGATGGTTCATTATCCAACTCCAGTATGGTTAAGGCAGACTCCGAACCCTCAGAACGACTCAGGGACATGTTCGCAATGTTTACCCCAAATTCCCCAAGAATCGTACCAACTTTGCCGACAATTCCGGGTTTATCCAAGTTGCGCACCACTAGTAAAGTATCGACTGGACGGGCTTCGATTGATTCTCCATCCACTTCCACAATTCTGGGATCCGCATTTTTACCGATAATGGTTCCGCGAACAGATTGTTCTTTTCCATCTGCATCTATGGTTCGCACCTCAATCAATTCGTTGTAATCAACCGAGGAGGAGGAGGTTGTGGTTTCGACCTTAATGCCCATCGCTTTAATTTTGTAGGGGGCATTGACATCATTGACTCCCTCATCCCCGGCAATTCCCTTAAGCCAGCCTTTTTGTACAGCTCTTGTTAAAGGAATTGTATCAAATTCAGCCATGCCTCCCCAGTAGGTGATGTGCAAAGACTGAACCGTCTTTTGGCATGCCTGACGGGCAAAAGCACCCAACCGCATGCATAGCTCCAAGTAAGGACTTAGCGTAATTAAGTCCTTGGGATCAATCGAAGGCATATTGATTGCGTTTCGTATACGCCCGCCCTGCAAGACCTCTGCGATTGCTTCAGCGATTTCCACCCCGACACTTTCCTGGGCTTCTTCGGTGGATGCACCCAAGTGAGGGGTTAAGGTTAAATTTTCTAAGGAACGAAATTCATGATCCTCCGGAAGAGGCTCCTGCTCATAAACATCGAGCCCGGCAGCGGCCACTTTCCCGCTCTTCAGAGCCTCGATCAGAGCTGATTCTTTAATAATTCCCCCACGGGCACAGTTAAATACACGCACCCCATCTTTCATTTTGGCAAACGCTGCCTCATCCACCATGCCCTTGGTCTCTGCAGTCATAGGCATATGGACGGTGAGGTAGTCGGCTCGGGAAAAAGCTCCATCCAAATCCACTTTTTCAACCTCGAGCTCTTTCGCTCTTTCATCTGTTAAATATGGATCATAAGCAATCACCGACATCTCAAAGGCTTGGGCACGCTTGGCAACTTCCGCCCCGATCCTGCCCATTCCAAGAACGGCCAGAGTCTTGTTTCTTAATTCAGACCCTTTGAGAAGTTTTCGCTCCCATTTGCCTTCCCTCATCCCACTTGCTCCCCGAACAATGGGTCTGGTTCCACAAAGCATGTGGGTAAAAGTTAGCTCAGCCGTGGCAATGGTATTTCCTCCAGGAGTATTCATGACGATCACTCCACGCTCGGTGGCCGCCTCGATATCAATGTTGTCCACCCCTACACCTGCCCGACCCACTGCCTTGAGCAAAGGAGCAGCTTCCATGACATCGCGGGTGATTTGAGTATCACTCCGTACGATAATCGCAGAAGCATCTTTTGCATGCTGAATCACCTCTTCCGGTGATGAACCATAGGCTTCAACAACAGTAAAACCGTCCTGCTTTTTAAGAAATTCCACTCCGAGTGGAGAGATACGATCCGCGACAAGAATCTTCATAGGGTGGTAAATAATAAAAGGGAAAAGAATAAACTAAGTCATTCGGGTTATTTGGCAACGCGTAAAGGAAGATGAGGATTTCGGGCTTTCCCCGCTCGCCAGTCGATGTCATGTTTACAGCCCCATGTTTGAGAGTCTAACTGATAAATTAAGCGGCGTTCTTCGATCGATTGGAGGCAAAAGTAAACTAACAGAGGACAATATTGCCGAAGCACTTACCGAAGTGCGGAAAGCTCTTCTGTCCGCCGATGTACATTTCCGGGTCGCCCGAGAGTTTATCGATGATGTCAAGGCGAGCTGCCTCGGGCAGGAGGTGCTAAAAGCTGTCTCTCCTGGGCAACAGGTTGTAAAAATCATCAACGACAAATTGGTCGAGCTTCTCGGAGAAGGAAATTCGGAGTTAAAAGAGGACCGCCCCCTGCGAGTGCTCATGGTTGGCCTTCATGGTGCCGGCAAGACCACCACCTCGGCAAAACTTGCCAAGCACCTCTCTAAAAATGGGAGAAAACCCATGTTGGTGGCCTGTGATGTCTACCGACCTGCTGCAATTGACCAGCTGGAGTTTTTGGCTAAACAAGAAAATTTCACATTCTATGCAGATCGTGGAAACCAGAATGTTCCTGCCATAGCCAGGGCGGGATGGGAAAACTCCAAGACTCAAGGTTCGGATCTTGTAATTTTTGATACCGCTGGGCGCTTACAAATCGATGATGAATTGGTATCTGAGCTCGAGGATCTCAAGCGTGAGATCGATCCACACGAAATTTTTCTGGTTGCAGATTCCGCACTTGGTCAAGAAGCCGTTAATGTAGCCAAAACATTTAATGATAGGCTCGGATTAACGGGAATCATCTTAACGAAGACAGATGGCGACGCCCGCGGAGGGGCTGCCCTTTCGATGAAGAAAGTAACCGGTGCACCCATAAAATTTATGGGCACAGGGGAGAAGATCGATGAGTTTGAAACCTTTCACCCAGACCGGCTTGCCTCGCGAATTCTGGGCATGGGAGATGTGGTATCCCTGGTTGAAAAAGCTCAGGAGCATTTCGATGAGGAAGAATCAGCCCGCATGGCTGAAAAAATGCTCAAAGCCGAATTTGATTTCGAGGATTTCCTCTCTCAAATGAAGCAAATGAAAAAACTCGGATCGATGGGTTCGATTGCAAAAATGCTTCCTGGTATGGGAAATGTACAGGTTGGGGACAAAGAAGAAGCTGCCCTGGGCCGGCACGAAGCCATTATCCTTTCCATGACCAAACAGGAGAGAAAGTTTCCAAGAATCATTGGTGGTTCCCGTAGAAAACGGATTGCCGATGGGGCTGGAGTGCAAATTAGGGATGTCAATTTACTGATCAAACAATTTTCTCAAATGCAGAAAATGATGAGAAAAATGAAAGGCGGTAAAATGAAACAATTAATGAATGCATTTGGAGGTGGTGGCGGAATGCCCGACCTCGATGGCATGGACCCCAAACAATTGGCTAGGCTTGCCAAGCAGTTTAAGTAGTCAGAGACAGAATTAATTTTGTTTTAAGACGGAGAAAACCTGTTCGATTTTTTTGGTATTTTTAACACCGGGTTCAGACTCTACCCCGCTGTTAATATCCACTCCATAGGGTTGATTTTGAAGGATAGCTTCCTCGAGGTTTTCAGGACCCAATCCACCAGCTAATACCCAGAAATTTTCAGGATATTCTTTTTTCAAATTTGAAAACCTTCCCCAATCTGCAGTTTGTCCTGTGCCTCCAAAGGATTTCTCTGAGTAGGCATCCATGAGAAAGGTTCTCGCTTCTTCGAGGTAGTTATACGGGAACTCATCTGAAGGCTTCAGTTTGGGAGCCAGCCAGAGGTTTTCTTTGCCAACGAGATCAGACCATTTCTTGACATCTTCTTTGGGAAGATCCAAAGGAAAGTGAAATTGATATTTTTCAAACCCCAACGAAAGTAATTCTTCAATTAATTTCTGATCCGGAGCAACGGCCACGGCAACTCTGATGCATCCTTTAAAATCGATCTGTCCAGAGAGATTGCGATACTGTTCGAAGGATAAATTCCTGGGAGATTGCGGGTGAAAAATAAAGCCCAGAGCATCTGCACCTAAATCTACACAATGCTGGGCAACGGTGGGTTCGGTGATCCCGCAGAATTTAACCAGTTTAGGTCTCATCAGGATTTAGTAAAATATGTAACGAGCGACTTGCACAAACCATCCAAGCTCGGATGAGAAGATTCCAAACCAACCGTAAGCTCATTTTCCTCCAATGTCTTGGTAGTCTGCGGACCAAAACTGCAAAAAACTGGAGTAACGGCATCTTTTTCAAAAACAATATCTTCCGATTGTTCTACATAGGAGAGTGCGGTGGAGGAACTTGTGAAAACGATGGCATCGGCCCCTTCCTTTTGGAACCTTAAAAAATCTGGTGCTTCAAGCACATCGGCAAAATCTGTCTGGTAAACGGGCAATGTATCCACAATGGCTCGCCCCACCCCTTCCAGCATATCCACCATAATTTCTCGGTTTCGATTTCCACTTACCACTAGAACATTGGCACTATCCAGACTGTCTGTGGCAACTAGTTCCTTGGCTAAGCTTTCAGCAGTAGAATCTTTCGCTATCAATTCAACATCCAAGTTATATTGCCTGAAAACCTCTGCCGTAGAATCCCCCACACATGCAATTCTCATCGGCCCAAAGCTTCGGATATCCGAAAATGCACGGAAAAATAATTTCATGAATTCACGGGCTCCATTCGCACTTGTGAAAACAGCCCATTCATAACTGGCGATACCCGCAAACACCTCGGCAATCAATTTACGATCTTCGGACGGTTGGATTTGGATCAGAGGAAGATCCAGCACCTCCGCACCCAGATTTTCAAGAGCTGCACGCATTCTACTTTTTTGTCCCGATGCACGGGTAAGGGCGATTCTTCTGCCTAAGAGAGGTTTTTGTTCAAACCAGGTGGCGGTACGGGACAGCCCAATCGAATTCCCTACAAATATAATCGCGGGTGCAAGGAAGTTATTTTCTTTTGCCTGCTCAACCAAATCTCCCAAAGGTGCCAGTAGTTTTTTTTGCATTGGGAGGGTGCCTTGAGAAACGATGGCTGCAGGTTTGTCTTCAGGTAATCCTCCTTCGATTAATTTTCCAACAATCTCCTCCAGTTTACTCATCCCCATGTAAATACACAGGGTTCCACCAACCTCGGAAAATTTCGCAAAGTTTACCCGTAAAGACTCTTTGGCGATATCCTCATGCCCAGTAAGAAATGAAATCGAAGACCCAAAATCCCGATGAGATAATGGAATACCTGCGTAAGCTGCGCAGGCCAGGGCAGCCGTGACCCCAGGGACTACTTCGTAAGGTACTCCCTCTTTATCAAGGGCGAGCATTTCTTCGGCACATCGTCCAAAAACAAAAGGATCTCCGCCCTTTAGTCGTACCACCTTCAGTCCATCTTGGGCTTTTTCTACGAGGATTTTACAGATATCCAACTGGTCCATGGTGTGCCGCCCCGGACTTTTCCCCACATCAATTTTTTCACAGTTGGTGGGTGCCCAATCATGCAACCTACGATTGGCCAGATGGTCATACACTAACACATCGCAAGATTGTATTAACTCACGAGCTCTTAGGGTGATTAAATTTGGATCTCCAGGGCCCGCACCCACAAGATAAACAATTCCTTGGTTTACTTCTTTTTTGTCCATTCGATTAATTCACTTAACCAGCTTTCCTGCTCACTAATATCAATCTTCAAACTTCTAATTCCACAAGCCTCGTGGAAAAAATGCAGAGTACCTTGTTTTGTAGAAAAATGAGCTCCTAAGGCAACCTGACATCCACCACCGAAAGCATGTAACACCGATCTTTCAATTAAAACGGCTTCCTCTGTTGCAGGATCGTTTATAGGAATAAATAAAGGTTTATCTTCGGCCCTTGCTTGGATTGCAATAGCTCCCTGTCCAGGAGCCGGCACCATCTGATCGAAATTCAAACAGGTAAAGGTTAAGCCATCAAATGCATCAATATGTAAGCGATTCAATCCAGCAGCAGCGAGTAGCGTTGCTTCTGCCTCCCCGCTTTGAGCAATTTTTTGCAAACGGGTTTCTACATTTCCGCGAAACTCGACCCATTTGGCATGAGGAAAAATCAAACTTGCCTGGGCTCGCCTACGGGGACTGCCACTTGCAATTTTTTTGGGCTCCGAAACGCCTTCTTTTACAACCAAGATATCTGCTGGGTTTTCCCGGGGCAAAAAAGCCACAAGATCCAAGCCTGCAGGCATATCGGTGGGCATGTCTTTCGCACTATGTACAGCAAGGTCAGCCCGACCATCCAGCAAAGCCAATTCAAGCTCCTTGGTAAATAGACCCTTCCCTCCTGTTTTTTCCAAAGACCAATCGGCCTGACGGTCTCCCGTAGTAACCATCGGAAGAAGAACCACATCTCGGCCGAGCTTACCAGTTACACGCTCTGCGACAAGTTCGGCCTGTTTTAGAGCAAGCGGACTGCGACGGGTAGCTAAGACTAATGGTTTTTCCGCCATAGCTTTAAACTGCCGAGGAGACTAAAGGAGCTGGGCTATCCAAGAAAACCCAACAATATAAAATTAGATTAGGAATAGGAAGCCTGAGCACCCTTGATGTTTTTCTTGGGTATCCAAGGCATCACCGCACGCAAACTTCTTCCGGTAACTTCGATTGGATGATTTTCACCTTCTTCAAGCAATTTATTATAATTGGGAAGTCCAGCCTGGTGCTCTTTGATCCATTCCTTAGCGAATTTTCCGCTTTGAATTTCTTTGAGGATGGATTTCATCGACTTTTTCACATTGGCATTCACTACCCTTGGTCCGCGGGTAATATCTCCATACTTTGCAGTTTCCGAGATAGAGAACCTCATGCCTGCAATTCCTGACTCAATCATGAGATCCACAATAAGTTTGAGCTCATGCAGACACTCAAAGTAAGCCATTTCAGGGGCATAACCGGCTTCAACAAGGGTCTCGAAACCAGCTTGGACAAGGGCAGATGCACCCCCACAGAGAACGGCTTGCTCTCCAAATAAATCGGTCTCAGTTTCTTCCTTGAAAGTGGTTTCCAAAATACCAGCTTTTGCACCTCCAACTCCTGCAGCCCAAGCGAGGGCAATTTTTTTAGAATCCTTAGCCGAACCTTTAAGAACCGCAAAAAGGGCAGGAACTCCCTTACCCTCCTTAAATTGGGAGCGAACCAAGTGTCCAGGGCCCTTGGGTGCGACCATAATTACACTTACACCGCGCGGAGGTTTAATTAAGCCAAAGTGAATGGCGAAACCATGAGTGAAAAGAAGGGTTTTTCCTTTGGAGAGATTGGGCTTAATATCGGTCTCATAAACTTCTGCCTGTTTCATGTCGGGCACCCCAATCATGATGACATCCGCTTTTTGAACGGCCTCGGCTACTTCAAAGACTTCAAACCCATGACGCTTTGCCACTCGGATGGACTTACTGCCTTTATATAGACCGATAATCACATTCAATCCACTTTCCTTCAGATTGAGGGCATGGGCGTGTCCTTGGGAGCCGTAACCAATGACGGCAAGCGTTTTCTTTTTCAGAGGAGTTATTTTCGCCTCTTTGTGCGTGTATACTTTCGCAGGCATTATGCTATTTTGGGGTTACCAGGTTAATAGTTTCCGATTTTAAAATTAATTTTCGTTGAGCCCTCTTCTGAGGGATACAACTCCAGTTCGTGCCAATTCGGATACACCGAAAGACTCCAGCAGGTTGAGGAAGGCCTTGATTTTATTTTCATTGCCAGTTGCCTCGATGATAAGACTGGTTGGAGCCACATCGATAATCTTACCCCGAAAAACATCGCAGATCTGGGTTATTTCAGAACGGGTTTTCGAATCGGCATCCACTTTCAGTAAAACAAGCTCCCGCCCAACGGCCTCATCCCCATGGTAGTTTTCGACTTGGATCACATCGACCAGTTTATCGAGTTGCTTGATGCATTGATCCAAGGCTTTTTCATCGCCATTGAGCGTGGCAGTGATGCGGGAACGACCATCAGAGTGAGTTGGTGCCACATTGAGCGTGTCAATGTTGAAACCACGACCGCTAAAAAGTCCAGCAATTCGGGCAAGTACCCCGAATTTATTTTCAACTAGTACGGATATAACGTGACGCATGACGGTTTAGGTGGAAAATGGTGGACGGCACAGGACTCGAACCTGTGACCTACTGGGTGTAAACCAGTCGCTCTAACCAACTGAGCTAGCCGTCCTTAATTTAAAGTAAAGAAACAAACTAAGAATCCCATCCATTGTGGCAAGCGTGAATCATTCGCTTGCCCCAACTTCAACCCGAATCGTTTTCGGTCCCAAGATAGGCTTTGGCGAAGCTTGGAACTTTTTCGGCGAAGAACTTGATTGAAAAGAAGACGAGGAAGAATGTTGGGAACCGCTTCTTTTTTGGGAAGTAGAACTGGAACTGCTTATCTTTTTCGGCCCCATCCAATAATTGCTATTCCCTGCGGGGACGGGTTGTCTTCTTTTCGATGGTAGACCAGAGCCTTGAATGGGGCTCTGTTTTAGGGCATCGACCGTTCCTGCAGCACCCGCTCGCTGTACGGGAAAACCGGGTTCCTTGGGGCGATCTCGGCGAAACTGATAGCGGTTAATATCTTGGAGGGACATATTATTCACCTTATCCATCCATTCATCCACTCGATCATTCAATCGAGCATAATAAGCATCCCTAAACTCAACCGCGTTGACCGCAGGATCTCGCCTGGAAAGATTTTGGTTGGTAGCCCGTTTGAAATTTTCCTGGGCAATCTGATCGTTCAAAGGCGTTTCAATCTCAATTTGAGTAGTGGTAAACCTCTCTCTCCCCAAGATCTTGGCATTCCCCATGGGAAACCTCTTTCCACCAAAAGGGGAGAAATGAGAAGGCCACTCCTCGACTGATATTCTGCGGGAAGAGGATGGACTCAGCCGATTGAATTTGGAGGCCCGCCCACTCAGGGAACTCATCTTACCGTCCAACCTTTGCACTCTTTTGGTAAAATCGTTTGCTTTCTGCTGAGCAGAACTATCCAGAATCCCCCCAAAAAACATCAGACAAAAGATGCAGGAAATCCTCGACTTTACCGAACGGGTCATGAATAAAACATATACAATTGTCTCCATCCCGCATCAAGATTGAACCCTTTAAAAAATGAAAGCTTACTTATCCTTACTCCAAAGATTAATCGACGAGGGAGTCTATCGTAGTGACCGAACTGGTACGGGCACTTGGTCTGTCTTTGGCGAGCAGGTAAGATTCAGCCTCCACGATGGGTTTCCACTCCTGACTACAAAAAAGCTTCATCTTCGGTCGATCATCCATGAATTACTTTGGTTTTTGAAAGGAGACACCAATGTGGCCTATCTTCAGGAAAATAAAGTTTCCATCTGGGACGAGTGGGCCGATGAAAACGGTGACCTTGGGCGGGTATACGGAGCCCAGTGGACGGACTGGAAAAAATCGGATGGCAGTGGCTCGGTCAATCAAATCGATGAAGTGATTCGATCTATTCGGGAAAACCCGGACAGCCGTAGACATCTCGTTTGTGCCTGGAACCCCGGAGAATTGCACCTCATGGCCCTCCCCCCTTGTCATGCTCTGTTTCAATTTTATGTCGCAGATGGAAAATTAAGCTGCCAGCTCTACCAACGCAGTGCCGACCTCTTTTTAGGGGTTCCTTTCAATATTGCTTCTTACGCTCTGCTTACCATGATGATCGCCAAAATCTGCAACCTCCAGGCTCACGAGTTTGTTCATACCTTTGGCGATCTGCACCTCTACTCCAATCACCGTGAACAAGCGGATCTGCAACTTTCCCGCGAACCACGACCCAAGCCAAGGATGATTATTCATGGGGAACAAAAAGAAATTACAGACTTCAAATTTGAGGATTTTGAACTCGTGGATTACGACCCCCATCCTGGGATTAAAGCCCCCATTGCCGTATGAGTCTGGGCCATCCTTACAAAGCCATTGTTGCGGTTGCTGAAAATGGCGTAATTGGTCGAGGAGGAGACCTGCCTTGGC